>JAUPMC010000074.1 GCA_030836605.1 Thermoplasmatota archaeon
CACGCGGTCTTCCACCAGCCCAACGGCAAGTTCCCCACGAGGGTCGCGAAGCAGCTGGGCTTCACGGACGCACAGGTCAAGACCGGGCTGATAGTGCCTCTGATCGGGAACACATACTCCGGCGCGGTCCCCCTGGGGCTCGCGGCCATCCTGGACGAGGCGAAGCCGGGTGAGAGGATATTCGCGGTCGCGTACGGCTCCGGAGCCGGCTCGGACGCCTTCGACATCGTCGTGACGGACGAGATGGCGAGCTTCGCCAGGGACAGGGCGCCCACGGTGAAGCAGATCATCGAGAACCCGATGTACTTGGACTACGCGCACTATGCGAAGTTCCGTGGCAAGATCAACATGGGAGGTGGGTGACCATGAGGAGGGTCGCAGTGATAGGCGTCGGGGACACCAAGTTCGGCGAGCTCTGGGACGCGTCGTTCAGGGACATCGGCATCAAGGCCGGTCTGGCGGCGGTCGAGGACGCGAACATATCCGCTGAGAAGATAGACGCTCTCTTCGTGGGCAACATGTCGGCAGGGCGGTTCATAGAGCAGGAGCACATAGGCGCCCTGATCGCGGACTACGCTGGCCTGGCGAAGGACCACATACCAGCCACGAGGGTCGAGGCCGCGGGCGCGTCCGGCGGGCTCGCGCTCAGGCAGGGCTACATGGCCATCGCGTCGGGGCTCCACGACATAGTCGTGGTCGGAGGCGCCGAGAAGATGATGGACGTGAGCGACGTGGCTTCCGCGTTCATCCAGTCCTCCGCCGCGGACCAGGAGTGGGAGACCGAGCTCGGGGCCACATTCCCGAGCCTGCACGCGCTCATCGCGAGGAGGCACATGCACGAGCACGGCACGACGAGGGAGCAGCTGGCGGATGTCGCGGTCAAGAACCACAGACACGGCTCGATGAACCCGAAGGCCCAGTTCCAGAAGGAGATCACGCGGGACACGGTCCTCGGCTCGCTCATGGTGTCGTCTCCGCTGCGCATGTTCGACTGCGCGCCCAGCTCCGACGGGGCGGCCGCGGTCGTCCTATGCCCCCTGGACCTGGCGAAGAACTACACGGAGACGCCCGTGGAGATCGTCGGCTCCGGGCAGGCGAGCGACACGCTCGCCCTGCACCACCGGAGGGACATCATGACGTTCGACGCGACCAGGGTCGCGGCCGAGCGCGCGTTCAAGATGGCTGGAGTCACCCAGAAGGATGTGGACGTCGCGGAGGTCCATGACAACTTCACCATCAGCGAGATACTCGCGATCGAGGACCTGGGCTTCTTCAAGAAGGGAGAGGGCGGGAAGGCCACCGAGGACGGCAGGACGTCCCTCGACGGGGACGTCGCGGTGAACACCTCTGGCGGGCTGAAGGCCAGGGGTGACCCGATAGGGGCCACGGGACTCGCCCAGGCGGTGGAGATAGTGACCCAGCTCAGGGGCAAGGCGGACAAGAGGCAGGTCAAGGACGCGTCGGTCGGGCTCACGCACAACGTCGGGGGCACGGGCGCGACCGCTGTCGTACACGTGTTCAGGAGGGTCTGACATGGCCACGGCACCGAGGTTCTGGAGGCAGAACCCGAGCAGGTACAACATGGTGGGCATCAGGTGCAACAGCTGCGGCAGGAACTTCTTCCCGCCGAGGGCGATATGCCCCGTGTGCCACAGGAAGAGCGTCGGGAAGATGGAGCTGGTGAAGTACAAGGGCGAGGGCAGGATATACTCCTTCACCGAGGTCCACGACGGCCTCGACGAGAGGGCCTCGCTGAAGCCCTACGTGGTCGCCATGGTCGAGCTGGAAGAGGGCCCGAAGGTCACCGCCCAGGTGATAGACTGCGACCCGTGCACTGTCGAGATCGGCACCAAGGTCAGGGCCGTCCTCAGGAAGCTGAGCGAGGAGGGGGACGCCGGGGTCATACACTACGGGTACAAGTTCGTCCCCGTGAAGGAGAAGTAGGCGCCGCTAGTTTAAGGTATGACCAGGCCGATAAGCGCCCCGTTCACTGGAAGGTCTTCGGATGTCCGAGCAAGGGTCGAGGAGGAGGCAGCCCGTCGCCATAGACGGCAACAGCCTCACGGTCGAGCGGGTCGTAAGGGTCGCCAGGGAATCGGCTGGCGTCGTCCTCGCGGACGACGCGAGGGGCAGGATGTCATCGTCCAGGGCGTCCTTGGACCGGCTCCTGGACGAGGGCGCCGTCATATACGCGGTCAACACGGGCGTGGGCGACCTCGTGAGCTCCCGGATACCGAAGAAGGACCTGCGGACGCTCCAGCTCAACCTCCTGAGGAGCCACGCCTGCGGCGTCGGGGAGCCGTACCCGGAGGAGGTCGTGAGGGCGATGATGCTTCTCAGGGCCAACGCGCTCGCGAAGGGCTACTCGGGCGTGAGGCCAGATGTCCCGGAGGCCCTGGTCAGGATGCTGAACGCGAGGGTGCACCCGGTCATACCCCGTCAGGGCTCGGTGGGCTCGAGCGGCGACCTGGCCATGCTGGCGCACCTGGGGCTCGTGATAGTAGGAGAGGGCGAGGCGGACGCAGGCTCGGGCGTAGAGCCCGGGGGAGCTGCCCTGAAGAGGAAGGGACTCGAACCGCTCTCGCTGGAGCCGAAGGAGGCCATCTCGTTAATCAACGGCACCCAGGCCATGACGGCGCTGGGGATACTGGCCGTCAGGGACGCCGCGAACTTGGCTGACAACGCGCAGGTCGCGGCGGCGATGTCCTTGGATGCGCTGAAGGGCACCAACACGGCCTTCGACCCGCGCGTGTCTAAGGTCAGGCCGCACGCGGGCCAGGTGAGGGTCGCGGGCAACATGACGGCGCTGCTGGGAGGGAGCGAGATAATGCTCTCCCACAGGCACTGCTCGAAGGTCCAGGACGCGTACACGCTCAGGTGCATACCGCAGGTGATAGGCGCGAGCCTGGGGGCGATATGGTACGCCGAGGACGTCGTGGGCGTGGAGATGAACTCCGCCACTGACAACCCCCTGTTCTTCCCGGACGACTCGTCCATCATATCCGCGGGCAACTTCCACGGGCAGCCGGTCGCCTTGGCGATGGACTTCCTGGGGCTTGCAGTCCACGAGCTCGGGAGCTTCTCGGAGCGACGCGTGGCGAGGATGGTCGACCACAAGCTGAGCGGGCTCCCCGCGTTCCTGACGAAGCACGGGGGGCTCAGCTCCGGGATGATGGTCCCGCAGTATGTGGCCGCATCCCTGGTGGCCGAGGACATGGTCCTGGTGCATCCGGCGTCAGCGACGTCGATCCCCACGAGCGCCAACCAGGAGGACCACAACAGCATGGGGACGATAGGCGCGTGGAAGGCGAGGCAGATCATCGAGAACGTCACGAAGATAGTGGCCATCGAGATGATCGCCTCCGCGCAGGCGATGGACTTCATGTCGGCGGCCTCGAGCGCATGCGTAGAGGAGGTCCGGGCGGCCATCCGCTCGAAGGTCAAGCGCCTGGACAAGGACCGGTCCATGACCAAGGACATAGACGCCGTGGCGTCCATGATTCGCTCGGGCGAGCTGGCTGAGATCGCCGAACACGCGTGCGACTTCCAGAGGACATGAGACGCGATAGGTTCAACTCGGGGGAGGCGATATCTTCCCCCGCTCAGGGGGCATTTCGTTGGAGGACCTCGCATCTAAGGCAATCGACCACGCGGTGAGCCATGGGGCCGAGTTCGCGGACCTGCGTCTCGAGTCGTACAGGGGCACGAACATCGTCGTGATGGACGGCAGGACCAAGACGGTCTCGGCCGCCCTCCCGACAGGCTGTGGCATCAGGGCGTTCATCGGAGGCGCCTGGGGCTTCGCCGTCACCAACGACGTATCGCCTTCCTCGCTGTCAGCGGCGGCGGAGTCCGCTGTCAAGATGGCGAAGGTGGCGCAGCAGAGGACCAAGGTGAAGTTCAAGATCGACCTCGCGAAGGCAGAGCGCGCGGTCGAGAAGTACAAGTGCGCGGTCAGGCCGTCGGATGTCCGCACGGAGGACAAGGTGGCGTTCGCCGCCAATCTGGACAAGTCCATGCGGTCCGCCGACCCGAGGATCGTCAGCACGAACGCGCGGTACGACGATTTCGAGGGTGAGAGGGTCGTGGCGAACTCCTTCGGGACCCTCGTGCGCACGACCGAGGCGTGGACGCTCGCCTCGTGCTCAGCATGGGCGAAGTCAGATGACATCGTCCAGAGGGGGCACTCCGCCTGCGGCTCCGTGGGCGGCTACGAGCTGATGCGGACCGAGGAAGCGACCATGCTCGGGGAGACGGCCGCGGCCCAGGCCATCCGGCTCTTGGACTCCAAACCCGTTCCTGCCGGCAGGCGTGTGTGCGTCCTTGACAACAAGATGACCGGTCTGTTGGCCCATGAGGCCATAGGCCATGCGTGCGAGGCGGACGCGATACTGGCGGGCGGGTCGGTCCTCGAGGGGCGCCTCGGGCAGAAGGTCGCGGCCCCAGAGGTCACGTTGGTCGACGACCCGACCATAGAGTCGACCTTCGGCCACTTCTCATACGACTGGGAGGGCGTCCGCGCGCGCAGGCGCGTGCTGATAGGTGAAGGGGTCCTGACGGAGTTCCTACACAACCTGGAGACCAGTAGTAGGATGGGGGTCGAACCCAACGGGTCGTCGCGGGCGCACACGTACGGGTCGCCCCCGCTGGTCCGCATGAGCAACACATTCATCGCCCCGGGGGACTGGGGACGGGACGAGCTGATCGAGGACACGAAGGACGGCATCCTCTTCCAGGGGAGCCAGTACGGCTATGTCGAGCCCTCCAAGGGCCAGTTCATGTTCAAGTGCGACGAGGCCTACGAGATCAGGTCCGGGGAGGTGGGGCAGCGGTACAGGGACGCGTCCCTCTCCGGGGTCATATTGGATGTCCTGAACAGCGTCACGGGCGTCGCGGACGACTTCACGACCGGCGACCCAGGGTACTGCGGGAAGAACTACCAGGATGCCCGGGTCACGGACGGCGGGCCGCACATCCGGCTCGCTGACGTCGTCGTCGGGGGGTTGGCCTGAATGATGGACGAAGCGGGCCTGACCGACCTCGCGGACGACGCGGTCGCCTTGGCCATCCGCTCGGGCGCGGAGAAGTGCGATGTCGTGGCGGCAGAGACCAGGGCCATCTCGGTGGACCTCGAGAAGGGGTCGGTCAAGCAGGCGAACATCGCCACGGACCCCGGGGTGGGCATAAGGACTTTCATAAAGGGGTCCCCGGGTTTCGCGTACTGCACCGGGTTCGACAGGAAGGCCATCAGCTCCGCGGTGGAGATGGCGGTCTCGCTGTCTCGCGCGGGGACGCCGGACCACGAGTTCAAGGACCTGCCGCCCCTGGCGAGACCCAGGAAGGTCTCCGGGCTGTTCGACCAGGGGCTGTCCGACGTGAGCCCCGACGATGTGGTCAGGATGGTCATCGAGATGGCCGACATCGCGGGTGACCACAAGAAGGTGTCATCCGCGAACGCCAGCGCGGGCGTGGCCGTGTGCCACGTAGCCCTCTCAAACAGCAACGGCTTTTCGGGGAGCCAGAGGCTGACCTCGATGGACATGGTCGTGGAGGCTGTGGCGAGGGACGGCGAGGCGATGTTCTCCGGATACGACGGCTGTTCCAGCCGCAGGCTCGAGCCAGACGCTATAGGCCGGATAAGCAGGACTGCCCGCGAGCAGGCGGTGAAGGGGCTCTCGCAGACGAAGCTGCCGACCGGGGACTACCCGGTCATCATAGACCCGCTGGCACTCGGGTTCATACTCTCGACCGCCATCGGGTCAGGCGCGAACGCGGACAGCGTCCAGCGCGGCCGCAGCTACCTCGCGGGGAAGCTCGGCCAGCCGGTCGCCGCTAGCGAAGTCGTGATGACAGACGACCCGACCGTGGGATGGGCGACCGGGAGCACCTCGTTCGATGGCGAAGGGGTCCCAGCCGCGCCGCTCGTGCTCGTGGACGGGGGCGTGCTCGTCTCGTACCTGCACGATTCGTACACCTCAGGGAAGGAGTCCCGTCCGAGCACCGGCAACGCCTCCCGGGGGGGCGGGGCATGGAGCTTCAGGGGCGCGCCGATGATATCCACATCCAACCTGGTCGTGTCCTCCGGCGACTCCAGCTTCGAGGAGATGGTTAGGGAGACGAAGGAGGGCGTCTATCTCAGGGGGACTTGGGACTATCCCAACCTCGCGACGGGTGAGTTCTCCGGCCTGATGATGGAGAGCTATCTGATAACGAACGGTGAGCTCGGCCCGGCGTTGAAGCAGGCCACCCTTGGCATCGGCATGGTCGACATGATGTCCAGGGTGGACATGCTCGGCGGCTCCAGGCGCACCTACTTCGGCGTGACCGCCCCACATGTACGGATATCGTGCGCGAGGGTGGGCGGCTCTGGCTAGAACGAGTACTTCTGGCCGCACACGGGGCACGAGCCGGTCCTCTTCGCGCAGGCGAGGTGCAGCACGTTCCCGCACCTGCAGTTGACAACGTCGAACCCTTGCTTGATCTTGCCCTGGCAGTAGGCGCACTTCGCCAGTCCCTCCGCCCGCGAGACCTTGAACGGGGCGCCGGGCTTGAACGCCCTCACGGACGCGTCGAACTCGAACGTCTGGGGGGCCCCGTCGAAGTGCCTCCTGCACGCGATGTTGACCCTGATCGGAATCTCGCCGGTGATGTCGGGCACGACCTTCGCCTTCAACGCGATCTCCGCGCCCGGCCTCAGGCTGCCCGGGGCGGGCAGGTCCACGACCTGGACCTGGCCTGACAACTCCACGGTGATTTCGCGGGCCATGACGTTCCCCGTGTTCTTCAGCTTGATGGTTATCTCGCCGGGCGAGCCCTCCTGGAGCCCGGACGACGAGACATCCCCGGTTATCTCAGGCACGAACGACTCGATGGTCGCCTTCGCGGAGTCCAGGGCCTCGGCGACGAACTCGATGGCCGAGTCGTAGTCCTTCTCCCTCTCCAGGTCCGCGAGCGCGAGCAGCCTCTCGGCCTCGCCCGTCGACACGCCTATCCGCCTGAGCACCTCGACCGCGCTCTCGGCGGCTATGGATATGTCTATGAACTTCCTGTGCGAGTCCTCTATCCCCAGGATGCGCTGGTCGGCCTCCATCAGTATCTGGAACGCCTCGGACGCGTCCCCTCTCCCGACCGCGTCCTTCGCCTGCTCGATGAGGTCCTCGACCGACCTGACGGACGCCCCGGAGGCCCTGAGCGGCTCCAGCCTGCTCTTCGCGTCGGAGGCGAGGTTCTCGATCTTCTTGGATATGACCTCTATGCACATGACGCGGCAGGCCTGGCCCTGCTGATACGCGAAGTCCCAGAGCTTCTCGGTGAACGAGGTCTTCGCGACCTCCATGAGGTCCTCGCATGGCTTCGTGGGGAGCCCCATCGACCGGGCGCGCGCTATCAGCTCCTTGTTCTGCTTCATGACGTCGTTTATCGAGTGCTCGAAGATCGCGACCGCCATCACGGAGCACTTCTGCAGCGCCTCCTTGGCCTTCACGAAGTCCTGCTTGACCATGTGGCTCTGCGCCCTGTCCATCATATGGTCGCATTCCCTCGTGTCGATGCCAACCTTGCGTAGCCTGTCCACCTGCTCCTTCACCGAGCTGAGCTCGATGCGGATGGTGTCCATGCTCTCCCTGATGAGATGTATCTGGTCCCCGCTCTCCAGGGACTTGGCCAGGGCGTCCACGAACTTGCCCCTCCTGAGCATCTCCTCGGCCTCGCGCACGAGGGCCCCGACCTCCTCGCTCATGATGCCCTCGCCGACGGCCTCCTCGTACTTCCTCTTGGCCATCTCGACCGCCTTGGAGCCGACCTCCCTCTGGAGCTCGGCGCGGTCCATCTCGGACTCGCACTGCATGGCGAGCTTGAGCGCGTCCTGGTACCGCCTATCGTTGAACGCGGTGACCCCTTCGGCCGCGCACCTCTCCGCGACCCCGACGGCCGTGCCCTCGGACGCGGCCCTCTCGAGCCTCTCCCTGAACTTCTCCAAGGTGCCCCAGATGGTGTTCCTCGTGACCTCGGACGAGTCCTCGGAGGACTTCTTGGCCAGCTCGAGGGCGGTCGCGTACTGGTGACGCGTGAGCGCCTCGATGGACTGGTCTAAGAACGCTCTCGCGGATGTGACTTCCATGTCCAGTGTCTCGGCGTCCTTGAGGTTGCCCCTCGCGACCTTGATCTCCAGGGCCGCCTGTGAGCTCAGGTTCTTGATCTGGTCGATGTCGTTCCTGGCCGAGTCGATGCATCTGAGCGCCTCCGAGTAGTCCCCGCTCTTGACGAGGGACCTGGCCTTCTCAGCGAGCACCTCGGGCCCGGAGGTGTCTACGCCGACGTTCTTCGCGTCGGTTATCAGTCTCTGGAGGTCCTTGACCATGCCCTGCGCGGCCTGGTTGATGCCCTCGACGGCCTTCTTGTCGCATCCCTTGGCGACCTCGAGCGCCTCCTCGTAGTCCTTCGCCTTCATGAGCTCCTTCGCCTGCGTCAGCATCTCGCTGGCCTCGGAGACGTCGATGCCGTTCGCGCGCGCGAGCTCTATGCTCTCCTTCGATGTGAGTATGAACTTGGCGGCCAGGTACATCGCGAGCTTCTTCTCGGCCTGCTCCGTGAGTCCGTCCAGCACCCTCTCCGCGTCGTCGAACTCGCCTTCCTGGAACAGCCTCTCGGCCGACTGGAGGTCCTTCGTCTCCTTCGAGACGTCCGCACGGCTCGTCTGAGCCTCGGATATCAGCTCCTCGGCCCTGCGGATCTTCTCCATGATGCCGTCGAACCTCGCGACCTTCCCCTTGAGGGCGGTCCTCGTGTCGTGGAGCAGGGTCCGGGCGCCCTCGAGGTCCCCGACCTCGAACCGCTCCCTCGCCGCCTTGACGCTCACCTTCGCTGACTCCACCTCGATGCCGACCGCCTTCGCCTCGTCGACCGTGTCCTTGATCCCCGAGAACTCGGCCTGCACGAGCTTGAGTGTCATCTCGTCAGCGCTGGCTATGATCTCCTTGGCCTTGGCGGTGGCCTCGTCGTAGACCTTGTTGGACATCGCCTGGCTGACTCTGTTGAGCAGTATCTCCAGGTCGGCCACGTCCCCCTCCATCTTCTTGAGGGACTCCATCTTCGCTGTGGCCTTCTGGAGGAGCCTCTCGCACTCCTCCTCGCCCGCGGACTCCATCCTCTCCTGGGCGTCCTTGAGCAGCTCCGAGACCCTCTCGAAGGCCTTCTCGGACAGCCGCTGCCTGGCCTCGGCGATGCTCTCCTTTACCTCCGCGAGGTCCTCCTCACCGGAGAACCCGGTCACGAACTGGTCCATGTTGTGGATCTTGTCACTGAGCACACCTGTCATGGCCGCGCTGGCCGCGTCCAACCCTGACTTGGCCAGCTTGAGGCTCTCGGGCAGGTCCTCCTTGGACAGTGACGCGAGCGCCCTCTGGAGGAGCCCTTCGGTCTCCGTCATGTCGGCCCCGATCCTCTTGCCCAGCTTGAACGCCTTGTCGGTCGAGTCGATGGTGTCCATCACCTTGTCGTACGCGACCTTGCGCGCCTCTCCCAGGCCCTGTTTCGCGACCTCGGCCGTCCTGTCGTACTCCTTCGCCTCGAAGCTCTTCTTGACGTCCGCGAGCGTCCGCCTGACAGCGGACGAGTCGCCGCCCAGGTCCTCGGCGTACTTGATGGCCTTGGTGAGCTCGACGAGCTGGTCCCTCGCGCTGTAGAACACGCCGAGGTCCTCGTCGATCTCCTTCCTGGCCTGCTCGGCGTATCTGAGGGCGTCCTCGAACTTGCCGAGCCTGTAGTTGTCCCTGGCCGTGTTGAGCAGCATGATCGGCTTCGTCATGTCGACGCCGATCTTCTTGGCCATCACGAACTTGTCCTTTGCCTGGGCGATGACGTCCAGGACGGACTTGAACTGGGTCTCCTTGATTCGTTCGTTGGCCGCGTTGAGCGCCCTGAGGGCCTCGATGTAGTTCTTCCCCTTGAGGGCGGCCTGGCTCTGCTCCAGCAGCTCCTGGGGGACGTCGACGCCCTCTCCGACCGCCTTGAGTTTCCGGATGCCCTCCTTGACCTCCCTCGAGGTCTCCTGGAGCTTGGATGAGATTGAGTTCTCGCCTTCGGTCTCCGCGCGCTTCGCGTAAGCGAGCGCCTCTTTGAACCTCAGGGCCTCGAGCGCCTCGTTGGCCTTGTCGACATGCGACCTCACCTTGGACATGTCGGCCTTGAGCTCCTCGCCGGCGGCCACGAGCTCGTCCACGGTGTGGATCGCGGTTCTCACCTGGGCCCTGATGTTCTCGCCCGCGCCCTCCAGCGCCTCCCTGACATGCGCCAGGCCGGTCTCGTACTCCTGTTTCTCGAGGGCGCTCTTGCCCTTCCTGAGGAGCTCCTCGAAGAGCGAGACATCCTCGCCCATCTCCTTGGACTGTATGAGGACCTCCTGGGCCTGGGACAGGAGCACTGAGAAGTACTCGTGGAGCGCCCTCTCGGCCGCCCCATATGCGCTCTTCGCACTCTTCATGGCCGCCTGGTAGTCGTCCCTGAGGACCTGCTCCCTGCTCTTCTCGAGCATCTCCAGGGCGCCTTTGGCGTCCGAAGCGGGGATCTGGGCGAGGTTCAGCAGCCCCTCCGCGGAGTCCGCCACCTCCCCTATCCTCCTCACGAATGCCGACTTCGCCTCCTCGGAGGCCTTCCTCGCGTTGGCCAGGGCGGACTGGTAGTCCCTGGCGTTCATCGACGCGTTGAATTCGGCCACGATCCGGTCGACATCTGATAGGTCCGTGTCGTTCTCCTTGCAGACCTCGAGGAACTGCCGCAGCTGGTCGTGCTCACGCTCGGCCAGCTCCTTGTTCCTCCCAGCCTCCTTGGCTCGCTCCTCTAGCTGCTTCGCCAGTTGGAGGCTCTTCAAGTAGTTGCCTGCCACGACCCATCTAGCTCCTGCTGCGCGACCTTATAAATCGAGCATCTGCTGGAACGGTTTTCTCAGGGTTCACATTTTTGTCGGGTGGCTTAATAGTATCGCTTCATGTATCAAACATGATAGACTTGGGCGTCGAAGCCCCGGGATGCGTTAAATAACCAGAGGGTCACCGGGCGAGGAGCCCGGACTTCTCCCGGGCTAGGGCCTCCGCTCTCCCCCTCGCGCGCGCGGCGAACGACGCGTCCGCGCAGTACGGGAGGTTGATCATGACATTGGCCACCGCGCCGTCCGCGCCCGCGGCCGCCAGCAGCCTGGCGACCTCGATGTCCGACGAGGCGCTCTTCGTGCCCACGGCCGCGACCTCTCGGGCGAGGCTGAGCACGCGGACGCACGCCTCGGCCGTGGACGCGGGGACGTCCATCGCCTTGTGGACCGCCTCCTCGTAGGCCGCGGCGGCCTTCTCGTCGCCCGGGGCCTCGCGCTTCGCGCGCGCGCGCTGGACGACCTCCAGGTAAGTCATCGCGTCGAGGTCGGCGTGCTTGAGCAGGAGCGAGCCCAGCTCGTCTGCCCTATTCTTCAGAACCCCCAGCGCCGGCCAGTTCGCCTCGTGCCTCTTGCTCTTGAGCGTTATGCCGCAGACCATCGACAGGAGGGAGGCGGCCATGGCCCCCGCGGCGGCGGACGCGGTCCCCCCTCCGGGGGCCGGCTCGGGCGACGCGAGGTCTTCGCAGAACGCCCTCAGCCCGTCCGAGCCCTTCAACACCAGATCCTCCTCTCCAACACCTGGCTGCTGGCGAAGCTAGGGATCCTGAGGAACCTGCCGGCGAGGTCGCACACGGCGTCTAGCGGTATCAGCCCTATGATCTCGCTCTCCGCCACCTCGACCCCGTGCCCCTCGGCCTCCTTCATGACCTCGAGGAACACCTTCGATATCGGGGTCACGGTGTAGTCGGTGAGGTTCATCGAGACCTGGACCATCTTCCTCTCGCTCAGGTGGAATCCGAGGGCCTTCACGCAGGGCAGCCCGCCCCCGCTCGTCCTGATCTTCTTCGCGATGGCCTTCGCGACCTCGACGTCCTCGGACCTAAGGTTGACATTGAATGCTACCAGGGGCATCCTCGCGCCCACGGCCGTCGCTCCGGCGGTCGGGTGCACCGCCCTCGGGCCGTAGTCGGGGTATCGGGAATCGTCCGTGAGTATGGCCTCCCTTAGGCCCTCGAACTGCCCCCTCCTGACGACCTCCAGGTTCTTCCTGTCAGGGCGCTTAGCCGCGGCCTCGTACAGGTAGACGGGTATCTTGAGGTGCCGGGCTATCCTCGAGCCGACCTTGTTCGCGATCTCCACGCAGTCCTCCATGGTGGCGCCGGATATGGGGATGAATGGCAGCACGTCCAGGGCACCCATGCGCGGGTGTTCCCCCTTGTGCTTCGTGAGGTCGATGAGCTCGGACGCGGCCCGGGCCCCCCGGAAGGCGCTCTCCTGGACGCTCTCCTTGCTCCCGGTGAAGGTCACGACGCTCCTGTTGTGGTCGGGGTCCATCTCGACATCGAGGACCTTGGTCCCCGGGACGGACCGGATGGAGTGGACTATCCCGTCGACGACATCCTTCCTGCGCCCCTCGCTGAAGTTCGGGACGCACTCTATCACAGCAGCCATCGTACCTGACCGACCGTGGGGAATCGGCTAGCCTCTCTTATAAACACTGTCCTCGCCCGTGGACCGCTGCCAGGACGCTACTTCTTAATGACGTCGACTGCCGCGACCTTCTCCAGGACCAACTCGGACAGTCGTCCCTGGTCCACGGTGGACATCTCCTTCTCGGTGACGCCGAACCTTGCGAGCCTGGCCCTGTCCGGGGCCGCGCACCCGTCCGGCAACCCTGTCCAGCCCTCGCCCGGCGAGAACGGCCCGCGCACCACGGCCACCACGACCTCTGTGGTCTCGGGGCCGACGCCCATCTTCTTGATGGCGTTCGACAGCTGCCTCTCCCCGGAGGCGTACAGGAGCGCCTCCATCGCGAGGGAGTCGGACGCGTTCCTGCCCTCCGCGGACGCCTTCTCGGCATGCGCCAGCGCGCTGGTCAGATGGTCCGCGCCGAACACCATGGCGCCGTCAAGGACCATCACCTGGGACCCGGATTGCGCCGCCTCGGCGAGCACGCGCTCCATCAGGGCCTTCGCCTCCCCTTTCGGGACCGTCTTGGCCCATGCCTTGATGCGCGGATCCCCGGATGCGGCCATGTCTTTACCTCCTCGCCCGTCACCTGAACTCGGCCAGGGACCGCTGCCCCTCCGCGGGCTCCACGGGCATCGTGGGGTCGGTCTGGCCAAGCTGGTCCTTCAGGGACTTCGCGACCGCCTCCCCAATCGTCGGTATCTGCTTAAGCCTGTCGTAACTCGTGTTCCTCAGGTCCTCCAGGCCCTTGATGCCCCTTGAGTAGAGCGCGCGTGCGCGCACCCTGCCGAGGCCCCGGAGTTTCACGAGCTCAAGGAGCTCCGGCCTCACCCCGTACCTCGCTCTCGTGACCGCCTCCGCGCACTCCCCGGCCGCCTCTCTGTTGAACAGCTCGGAGAGCCTCGCGGCGGAGTGCAGGAGCCATTCGGCGAGATCGACCTTGTTCCTGATGTCCCCCGGGCCGATGCCGAACGAGGTGGCGACATCGTTCTCGTGGACCTCGGACATCCAGTCGTCCAGCATCTTCGCGGTCTTCAGCGTCGAGAGGAAGAGCTCGTACTCCTCCATGTCCTGAGGCGGGTCGACCAGGAGCTTGCCCCTGACCTCGTCGAGGTACTCCTCGACCCACTCGTAGTCGTTCCGCCTGAGGTACAGGATGGGCATGTCGGGGACGGTGCACACAGCATGCAGGAGTCCGAACTGCTTCCCGGGGGCGTACCTCTTGAGCGCGTCCCTGAGCCTGACGGCGGAGAGCGGGTCGATGTAGAGGTCGCTCACCCTCTTCCCGAAAGGCGTCGCTGAGAGGCCTTCCTCCTCCGAGACCATCCCCTCGTCCCTCAGGAACTCGACGATAGACTCTATCACGTCCCCGAGGTAGTGGGCATCCGTCTGGTGCGCCAGGAAAGTCTTGTCGAAGAACACCTTCAGCTCGTCGACGGACCTCGCGTCCTTGGTGGCGACGAGCGCGAGCACATGCGACCTCATGGCGGGCTTCGTGCCCAGCTTGGACAGGATGCTCTCGTTCTCACCCAGGAGGTACTGCTCCATCAGGAGGCTCCTCTCGTCCTCGTCCCTCGCTATCAGGACCGCCTCGCCGTACGGGTCGAACCTCGGCCTCCCCGCCCGGCCGCACATCTGCTTGACCTCCATCACCGGTATCGAGGCGAACCCCATCTCGGAGTCGTACCTCCTCACGTCCCTGACAATGACCGTCCTCGCGGGCAGGTTGATGCCCGCCGCGAGCGTGGGCGTGGCGACGATGCACCTGAGCGCGCCCGCCCTGAAGCTCCCTTCGACCATCCTCCTCTGGGCGCTCGTGAGGCCGGCGTGGTGGAACGCGCACCCGGCCTTGACGCACTTGCCGAGCCTCGCGCCCATGGTGGTCGGCTCGTCCTGCTCCCCGACCAGCCTGTCCGCGGCCTTCGAGAGCGCCTCCGACCTCTCAGGGGCCAGGGTGCCCTTCACGAGCGGGCCGAGGGCCGTCGCCTGCGACTCGCAGGCCTTGCGAGAGTTGACGAACACGAGGCACTGCCCTCCCGAGGCGAGCGCGTCCTTGACGATGGCGTCCACGGGCGAGGAGGCGTCCCCGAGCCTCCTCCTCGAGTTGTCCGTGAAGAACACCTCGCCTTCGGAGTAGACGCCCTCCCTGAGCGGGACGGGCCGCCAGTCGCTCGTGATCAGCTCGGCCCCGAGCCATTCGGCCAGCTCCCGGGCGTTCTTTATCGTGGCGGAGAGCGCGATCAGCTGCGCCCCCGGGTTGAATGTCCTGAACTTGACGAGCGTGACCTCGAGCGTCGGCCCCCTGCCAGGGTCGTTCATAAGGTGGACCTCGTCCGCGACGACGACCGAGAGCTGGTCCAGCCACTTGGTCCTGTGCCTCAGGAGCGAGTCGGCCTTCTCCGAGGTCGCGATCACGATGTCGTACCTGTGCAGCTTCGCGTCCACCTCGTCGTAGTCCCCGGTCGACTCCGCGACCTTGATGCCTAGGTCCGAGAACTTGGACAGGTCCTCGTACTTCTCGGACGCGAGCGCCTTCAGAGGGACTATGTAGAGCGCCTTGCCGCCCCTGAGGACCGCCTGGAGCATCGCGATGTACGCGACGAGGCTTTTCCCGGAGGCTGTGGGGATTGCGACGACGACGTTCTTCCCCTCCATGACCGGCCCCATGGCCTGGGCCTGGGGCGGGTAGAGCTCCTGGATGCCGTCCTCCTTGAGCTTCCGCGCTATCCTCGGGTCGAGCCCGATGTCATCCACCAACATTCGCCGCACCTGATCGTCCTTCGTGCCTGAGACGCCCCAGAGGTCAGTTCATCATCTACATCTACTTATAAGGCACGCGCGCCCCGGTGTAAGTGCCCGGTGGGCGCCCTCGGGACGGGCGCTCGCGCGTACTGGCTGTCCTTGCCGGACGCCTACCTCACGGCGCAACGCTTATCTAGCACAGTCTTAATAGGTTTGGCCACTACTGGTGCAGCGATGGCAAGCATTGATATCAAGAGGTCCGAGCTGGGCCTCCCGGACATCGAGGATTGGGTCAACTCCCAGACATTCGAGTCGACAGCGGACGTCAAGATCCCACCCAAGCTCGTCGACCAGGTCATAGGTCAGGAAGACGCGGTCAAGGTCATCAGGAAGGCGGCCGAGCAGAAGCGGCACGTCATACTCATAGGCGACCCGGGGACGGGCAAGTCGATGCTCGCGCGGTCCATGGTCGACTACCTCCCCAAGGGCGAGCTGCAGGACGTGATCGCCTACCACAACCCCGACGACCCCAACGAGCCCAAGGTCAGGATCGTCCCGACGGGCAAGGGGAAGGAGATAGTCCACGCGCAGAAACTCGAGGCCGAGCAGAAGAAGGCCCAGAAGAACTCGTGGATGTTCATGCTCCTGTTCGGGTTCATAATGCTGTCCGCGGTCATGTTCATGATGTATCACGACGCGACCCTGCTCCTGATAGGGCTCGTGGGCGGCATGCTGCTCTTCATGGTGTTCAGGTACACCGGCCAGCGGAAGGAGGCGTTGCTGGTCCCGAAGCTGCTGATTACCCACAAGCTCGATGAGATGCCCCCGTTCATAGACGCCACGGGCGCGCACGCGGGCGCGCTCCTGGGGGACGTCAAGCACGACCCGTTCCAGAGCGGAGGCCTCGAGACGCCGGCCCACGAGAGGCTGGAGCCAGGGGCGATACACAAGGCGAGCAAGGGCGTCCTGTTCATCGATGAGATCAACATGCTCAGGATCGAGAGCCAGCAGAGCCTGCTGACGGCCCTCCAGGAGGGCGAGTTCAGCATCCTCGGCCAGAGCGAGAGGAGCTCGGGCGCGATGGTCAAGAGCGAGCCCGTGCCCTGCGACTTCATACTCGTCGCCGCGGGCAACCTCGACGCCGTCGGGAGCATGCACCCGGCCCTCAGGTCAAGGATCAGGGGGTACGGCTACGAGGTGTACATGAGGAACACCATGCCGGACTCCGAGGGCAACAGGAACAAGCTCATCACGTTCGTCGCCCAGGAGGTATCGAAGGACAAGAAGATACCCCACTTCAACAAGTCCGCCGTCGCCGAGATCGTGCGCGAGGCGCAGAGGCGCGCGGGCAGGCGGGGCATGCTCACGCTGAGGCTCAGGGAGCTCGGCGGCCTGGTCAGGGTCGCCGGCGACATAGCCATCGAGCGCGGGGACAAGATCGTCGACGCGAAGCACGTGTTCGAGGCCAAGAGCATCGCCCGGTCCCTGGAGCAGCAGGTCACGGACAGGGCGGTCGAGAGGCGGAAGGACTACAAGACCTGCCTCACGGAGGGCGCGGTGATAGGCATAGTCAACGGCCTAGCCGTGCTCAACTCCGACTCGTCCATGGCTGAGTTCTCCGGCCTGGTCACCCCGATAGTCGCCGAGGTCACCCCCGCCCAGAACAGGGAGGGCGGCAAGATCATCGCGACGGGCAAGCTGGGCGAGATCGCGAAGGAGTCCGTCCAGAACGTGTCGGCCCTCATCAAGAAGTACACGGGCGAGGACATCTCCAACCATGACATACACGTGCAGTTCATAGGGACCTACGACGGCATCGAGGGCGACAGCGCGTCCATCGCCGTGGCCACCGCAGTCATATCCGCGTTCGAGGAGGTCGAGGTGGACCAGACGGTCGCCATGACCGGCAGCCTGAGCGTGCGCGGACAGGTGCTCCCGGTCGGCGGGGTGACCGCGAAGATAGAGGCCGCCGCGGAGATGGGCCTGAAGAAGGTCCTGATACCAGAGCAGAACATGAAGGACGTGCTCCTGGAGGACAAGTACATCGGGAAGATAGACGTCGTGCCCGTGCGCCTCCTGAACGACGTGCTCACTCACGCTCTCGTCGGGGCCCGGAAGGACGGGCTCCTCAAGAAGCTCGCGAACCTGGTCGCTGGGAAGACGGGCCCGAAGATGGGAGCCGTCGCGGGCGACAGGCTAGTAGTCCACTGACGGAGGTCTCGTCGTGCGGGGGTTGATCATCGGCAGGTTCCAGCCGCTCCACAAGGGGCACCTCGCGGCGATCAGGGAGGCCCTGACGGCCTGCGACGACCTCGTGGTGGTCATAGGAAGCGCCGAGCTGTCCCACACGGCCGACAACCCGTTCACCGCCGGGGAGAGGTACCAGATGCTCCTGTCCTCGCTGACGGACGACGAGCGCGCGAGGGCGCACATCATCCCGATCAGGGACGTGAACAGGTACGCCGCGTGGGTGAGCCATGTGGAATCGTATGTCCCCCCGTTCGATATCGTGTTCTCCAACAACGACCTCACCAGGTCGTTGTTCTCGCAGGCGGGGTACGAGGCCCGGCGGACCAAGGCGTACAACCGCGGCTCCTACTCCGGGACCGAGATCCGCCGCAGGATGGTCGCGGGAGAGAAGTGGCAGCAGCTCGTCCCCCCGCCGGTCGCTGTCACCGTGGAGG
The DNA here is from genome assembly GCA_030836605.1 of Thermoplasmatota archaeon. Classification (GTDB taxonomy): domain Archaea; phylum Thermoplasmatota; class Thermoplasmata; order UBA10834; family UBA10834; genus UBA9653. The sequence goes on from JAUPMC010000074.1 coordinate 17,980, forward strand.
CGCTGGATGGGAGACAGAGGCTGCTCGACGCGGGCATGAAGCCCAAGAAGAGGCGGTGAGCGCGTGCCACTCCCAGACCAGCTGGGCTCGTCCCTCAGGACGAAGGGCTGGACGATCGCCGTCGCGGAGTCCTGCACGGGCGGGAAGCTCAGTGACATGATCACGTCCGTCCCGGGGAGCAGCGATTACTTCCTGGGCGGGGTCATCTCCTACAGCAACTCTGCGAAGGTGGGCCTGTTGGGAGTCGACCAGGAGTCCCTCAGGTCGCACGGGGCCGTCAGCGAGAAGGTCGCGCTGCAGATGGCAGAGGGCGCCCGGACCGCGTTCGGCGCGGACATGGGCGTGTCGACCACGGGCGTCGCGGGGCCCGGAGGCGGGAGCTCGGAGAAGCCTGTCGGGCTCGCCTACATCGCGGTGTCCACGCGCGACGGGAGCGCGTGCAGGAAGGTCATGTCCGCGGGCGCGCGTGACGAGATAAAGAGGAAGTCCTCTGAGTCCGCGCTCGCGTTCGCGATGGAATACCTGGCTGAGTCGAAGTGACCGTTGATTTGCGTCATTTCCCAAAGGTTCATTATCGCATACATGCATGCGCTGGACAGTTCTCATGTCAGAAGGGGATGTACGGAGAATACCTACTGGTGTCGCTGATTTCGACTCTATCCTCGGCGGGGGACTGCCCACGGGTTCGGTCGTGCTGCTGCTCGGGGATGTCGGTGGCGGAGGGCTCGAGTTCGCCCTCACGTCAGCAGCCAAGATAGGCATAGTGAAGGAGTTCCCGGAGACGCGGTCGTTCATGCTGGGCCACGCCGGGAAGGACGGCATCCTCCCCGAGAAGCTGAACTACATCGCCTTCTCGAGGTCGCGCGAGGACATACTCCGCGAGGTGAAGATGTCGTTCAACCGCGACTTCTCGGACTCGCTCATGTCCAACCTGGTGTTCAAGGACTTCTCGAAGAACTACTTCATGAAGACCGTCGTGCCGTCGAGCTGGACGGACTCAGATGAGAACGCCATGTTCTCCGACAAGAAGGAGGATGGGCTGATGGAGTCCCTGGTGAGTTTCCTGGACGCCAACGCCCCCGGGAGCCTGGTCATTGTCGACTCGCTGACAGACCTGGTCGTCTCCGACTCGGTCAAGTTCGAGGACGTCGTGTCCGTCATGAAGGGCATCCAGAGGATGGCCAAGAAGTGGGGCGCGGTGTTCTATGTCATACTCACGGACGGCATCTTGGACAACCGTCGGCAGCAGATGATCATCGACAGCGTGGATGGGGTCCTGAAGTTCGAGTGGGCGAAGTTCCATCACACCTCGAAGAGGCAGAGGTACCTCTACGTGGAGAAGTTCATGAGCGTCTTGCCGCACCTGGACCAGGAGCGCATCGCGCGGTTCGCGACCCTCATAACGTCACAGAGCGGTTTCGTCGTTATAAACACGGAGCGGGTGGGATGACAACATGGTCGCAGGCAGGGTAAAGTCTGGCGTGGACGGTTTGGACGAGATGCTCCAGGGGGGGTTCCCGGAGAACCACATCGTGGTCGTCATGGGCTCATTCGGCACCGGCAAGACCACACTGGCACTCCAGTTCATGGTGGAGGGGCTGAAGAATGACGAACCGTGCATATTCATATCCCTCGAGGAGGACAAGGAGTCCATCACCAGGAACGCGGCCGCCTTCGGCTGGGACATCGCCAAGGCCCTGGACACGAAGAAGCTGGGCCTGTTCAAGCTGGAGCCCTCGGACGCGAAGACGACCGTCGTGAAGATCAAGAGCGACCTGCCCAAGTTCATCAAGAGCTTCGGGGCGAAGAGGGTCGTGTTGGACTCAGTCTCGCTCCTCAACATGATGTTCGACGACGACACCGAGCGCAGGACGAACCTGTTCAACCTATGCCAGCTCCTTAGGAGCACGGGCGCCACGATTTTGCTGACGGCCGAGGTGAAGGACGAGAACCCGAGGTCTTCCAGGGACGGCCTCGCGGAGTACACCGCGGATGGCGTCGTGCTGCTCCAGTCCGACGAGGCCAAGGAGGGCGGCGAGATCCAGCTCACGGTGAGGATACTGAAGATGAGGCGGACGGGCCACTCCAGGCGCGTCAAGCCCTACTCGATCACGGACAAGGGCATAGTCGTGCACGCGGGCGCGGACGTGTTCTAGGTCCTGCCGACGAGCGAGCCCCGGACGGCGTCCGAGATGCGCTTCTCGTCCTTGTCAGCCGTCTTGTCCCACTTCGAGACCATCTCCTGGTTTATGACCGCGCCCAGCCTCCTGAGGCCTTCGGTCAGCTGGTCGTCCGATGGGTACGAGAAGTTGAGCCTCATGGTGGAGAAGCCGTCCCTCGGGTTCGGGAAGAACGCCCTCCCGGAGACGAACGCGACCCTCTTCTTCAGGGCCTTCTCGAGCAGCGTCGGGGACTCCAGCCCGTCGGGCAACGTGGCCCACAGGAACATGCCGCCCTCGGGCTTCATCCAGGTGAGCCCTTCCGGCATGAACTCGTCCATGCCGTCGAGCATGATCTTGAGCTTGCGCCCGTAGATCTCCTTGATCTTGCCGATCTGCCTGTCCATGAGCTTCCGGGACATGTACTCGTGGGCGATCGCCTGGCCCAGCATGTTCGTGCAGACATCGGACGACTGCTTCGCGATTATGAGCTTCTTGAGTATCTCGGGGTCGGCCACCACCCACCCCACCCTGAGCCCTGGGGAGAGCACCTTGGAGAACGTGCCCAAGTAGACGACCCT
>JAUPMC010000075.1 GCA_030836605.1 Thermoplasmatota archaeon
GAGAAGCACCTGCCTACGGGCGTCATGGGGGACCCGAGGGGCGCCAGCGCGGGGAAGGGCGGGACCATCGACGACTACGTCGTCGGGTCGCTCTGCTCCCTGGTCGCTGACAACTTCAAGATCAAGCGCAGGAAATCGCGCGACGGAGGATGACACCTTGGACCTCAAGGAGCTGGCCGCGGCGGAGGCGGTGAAGTACGTGGAGGACGGCATGGTCGTCGGGCTCGGGAGCGGCTCGACCGCGAGCATCGCTATCAGGCTCATAGGCGACAAGGTCAAGGGCGAGGGGCTCGAGATACTGGGCGTGCCCACATCGACGGCGTCCGACCTCCTCGGGCGAGCGGTCGGCATCAAGGTCGTGGACCTGGACGACCACCCCACGGTCGACCTGACCATAGACGGCGCGGACGAGGTCGACCCGAAGCTGAACCTGATCAAGGGCCTAGGGGGCGCTTTGGTCAGGGAGAAGATAGTCGCGGCCGCGTCGTCCGTGGTGATCATAGTCGCGGACGACTCGAAGCTCGTGGACTACCTCGGCCAGAAGGCCCCGCTCCCGGTCGAGGTTGTCAGGTTCTCGCACAAGACCACGACGCGCAGGCTCTCCGCGCTCGGCTGCAGACCCGTCCTGAGGATGGTCGACAACGCCCCGTTCACGACGGACAACGGGAACTACATCCTAGACTGCAGGTTCGCGAGGATAGACGGCCCCGCGGCCATGGAGTCCACGATAAACAACATACCCGGGGTCGTCGACAACGGCCTGTTCGTGGGAAGGGCTAACAAGGCGATGATAGCCTCGAAGAACGGCGTCAGGATAATGGAGTGAGGCGCGCGCGGCTCACTTGGCGACTTCCTTGAGCGCCTTGATGTTCGCCTCGATGCCTTCCATCTTCTTCCGCTCCTCCGACTCGATCATCTCTATGATCTTGTCGAAGGGGAGGGCGAGCTTGTTGGAGTGCACGGGCCTGCCCTTGCCCTCCTTCTTGATGTCCCTCTTCACGACCCACTTGCGCCTCCGGAGCTCCTGCATCGCTATGGACACCTCGGGCTGCCTGAGGCTCGTGGCGCTCTCGATCTCGACAGAAGTGGTCTCCTCCTTCTTGCGGAGGTAGACCAGGGTCTTGGCGATGTTCTTGGACAAGCCAGTCTTCATGAGGAGCTCGACCAGCTGCTCGTCCTTCTTCGTCAGGCCCTTGTCTATCATTTTATGCGCCTAGCCATTTATTATTTACCTAATATTTATTCCTTGCCATTAGAATCCGCTGATATTTTATCACACGTGATATAATAATCGCCGCCCTCCCGCGCGCGGGGAAGCGCACATGGTATCGCGCAGACCAGCTGACGCGCGCAGTCAATAATGCTTTTATACAGGTTCCATCTTACTCGTGTCCTGCCCTCACGGGCCGCTGATCCACATGAAGATGCCAAGGGTTAGGAAGGAGTTCTGTCCGAAGTGCAAGAAGCACACGGACCACGAGGTCGAGAGGGTCAAGACCCGGCCCAGGAGCGAACTCAAGTGGGGTCAGAGGCGGTACAGGAGGGCCACGAGCGGATACGGCGGGTTCCCGAGGCCGAAGTACGAGGGCCGCCAGAAGCCGACCACCAAGGTGGCGCTCAGGTACAGGTGCAAGGTGTGCAAGAAGGCCCACCAGAGGACCTGTTTCAGGGCCAAGGTATTCGAGCTCAAGGAGGCCTGAGCATGAACAAGATCCCGATGCCCAAGAGCAAGTTCATCAACGTCAAGTGCCAGGACTGCGGCAACGAGCAGATCGCCTTCGACAAGCCCGCGACGCACGTCAAGTGCAACGTGTGCGGCGCCACGCTGATCAAGCCAGCTGGCGGGAAGGGCAGGGTCAGGGGCCAGCTGCTCGGAGAGGTCCAGTAATGCCACGCAAGGCGGAGTTCCCGGAAATAGGAGACCTAGTCATCTGCAACGTGCAGAACGTGAAGAATTTTGGGGCGTTCGTCTCACTGGACGAGTACGACGGCAGGGAGGGCTTCATCCATGTGCGCGACGTCGCCACGGGCTGGGTCAAGTACATCAGGGACCACGTCCGAGAGGGGCAGAAGGTCGTGTGCAAGGTCCTCGGCGTCGACTCCGAACGCGGGCACATCGACCTGTCGCTGAAGCAGGTCAACGACCACCAGCGCAGGGAGAAGATACAGGAGCACAAGAACGAGAAGAAGGCGGAGAAGCTCCTCGAGATCGTCGGCACGAAGCTCGGCAAGAGCCTGGACGAGGCTTATGACGCGGCCGGGGCGAAGCTGGTGTCCGAGTTCGGGACGCTGTACGCCGCCTTCGAGCAAGCCGTGGTCGACACGGAGGGGATAAGCGGGCTTGAGATCGGGGACGAATGGGTCTCCGCGATCAAGGCGGTCGCCTCCGAGAACATACAGCTCCCATCGGTCACGATAGACGCCACCATGGAGGTCACCACGGCCGCGCCGGACGGGGTAGACCACATCCGCGAGGCCCTCACCGCCGGGGCGAAGGGCAAGGACGCGGAGGTCGAGATAAGCTATCTCGGCGCACCCAGGTACAGGATCACGGTCGTCGCTGAGGACTACAAGATCGCGGAGACGGAGCTGAAGCACGCGGTCGACAGGGTCACCACCCGCATCCACAAGGCGGGCGGCTCGGTCTCCATCAAGAGGAAGGATGAGACTTGAGGACGCTCCTGTTGAAGTGCGCCCAATGCCAAGGCTATACTCTGCGCGCCACTTGCCCCAAGTGCGGCGCCGCGACGGTCATGGCGATGCCCGCGAAGTACTCGCCTGAGGACAGGTACGGGGAGTACAGGCGCAGGCTGAAGGCGGAGCTGAAGGAGGGGGCCTAGGTGGACGACATACTGGTCGTCTACAAGGAGCGCCCCGAGCTGAGGGCCCCCGTGCTGATCGAGGGGCTCCCGGGCGTCGGCAACGTCGGCAAGCTGGCCGCCGAGCACCTGGTGGACCAGCTGAAGGCGGTCAAGTTCATCGAGATGTACTCCAAGTACTTCCCGCCGCAGGTGCTGGTGAACGACTCCGGCATCACCAGGCTCGTCAGCAACGAGTTCTTCTACATCAAGAGGCCCGAGGCCGAGAACGACATCGTCGTCCTCGTCGGGGACTACCAGGGCCTCACGCCGGACGGGCAGTACGAGCTGTCCGACCGCATACTCAGGATCGCCAAGGAGCTCGGCGTCAAGATGGTGTACACCCTTGGCGGGTACGGGCTCGGCAAGATGATCGAGAAGCCGCGCGTGCTCGGGGCCGCCACGGATGAGTTCCTGGTCGAGGAGATGAAGGCCGTGGGCGTCACGTTCTCGAAGGGCGAGCCGGGCAGCGGCATCGTCGGCGCCAGCGGGCTGATACTGGGCCTGGGCGCGCTCGAGGGCCTGAAGGCCGTGTGCCTCATGGGCGAGACCTCAGGGTACTTCGTCGACCCGAAGGCCGCGCAGGCGCTGCTCGAGGTCCTCGCGAGGAAGCTCAATTTCAAGATAGACCTCACGGAGCTGGAGGACCGCGCGCAGCAGATAGACGCGATCACGTCCAAGCTCAAGGAGTCGGAGCCCGCCCCGGAGCCGAGGCGGGAAGACCTGGGCTACATAGGCTGACCTTCTATTCCTGGCCAGGGCTACCGCTGGTCAGTAGAGAAAAAAATAGGGGGGAGGTCATCCTGAGAGGTGAGTGAAAGAGTAGTTAGAGTGCATCCCATCCCGTTTCTGACTACTTCTTCAGGTACTGTTCCTCGAATTGTTTCATCTCAGCGAGCACCTTCTCGGCGTGCTCGATCTTCTTCATCCGGTCCATGACGAGCTCCGTTCGGGCGTATATGAGGTCCCTGACGGCGACCCTTATCGCCTCGGACCTCGAGGGGAAGTCGTCGATCTCCACGAGGAAGTCTATGGCACGTAGGTGCCTGTCGGGTATCCGGATGGTGATCTTCTCAGTATCTGGCTGCATGTACAATCACCCCGCTTTCCCAAGACCCCTCGCGACGCCTTCTGTACCTCTTTTGCCTTACGTGCGTCGGACATTCCCGTTATAATCATGTGAATATATAAAACCTGGGTTTGGAGCTTCTACGAAGCTCGCGCCATATCGCCGGAGTCCTCGCGAGGGCGCCTCTCAGAAAAACACTTAATACGGAGTTCATGATAAGGTGCCTCCACAGCGCGTTTCTCACCGCCTGGGACCCGACTTAGCTCAGACTGGCTAGAGCGGCTGACTGTAGTGTGGATATCGGCAAGACCGATTGCAGTCGCTGAAATCAGCAGGCCCCCGGTTCAAATCCGGGAGTCGGGACCACCTTTTCACCCGACCACTGGCTCGAGCCCCCGTTCCTCGGACGGCCTCACGACCACCTTGTGCTTCTCCAGCAGGGCCAGCTCCTTGGGCGAGAACGCCCTCGGGTCGACCGTGACGACGAGCCTGCACGCGGTCGTCATCGCCGTCTCCACCCATCTGTCGAGGCTCTTCGCCACCTTCGGGAAGTCGTTGCTGACGATGAGGTACTCGATGCCGTCCACGAGGACTACGCCGTTCTGGGACTTCTCCATGAAGCTCACGATGTAGTCCGTCAAGAGGTTGATCTTGGCGGGGTCCATGTTGTCCTTCCCCGCGACGCTGGAGAGCCAGAGTATCGGTGTCGTCTGGATGAAGAACTTGGAGCGCACGGTGTTCGGGTGCTGCCGCGTCACGATGAGCCCCTGGGACCGGCTCTTGTACTTGGTGCATGTCCTGCACGGGCATGGGAGCTTGCACGTGGCGCACTCGAGGCTCTCGCACGAGAAGCTGTCGTCGTTCTCGCAGTCGAAGCACCTGCCTCTCAGGATGTCCGCGAACATCTTGAACGAGAAGTCCGGCTTCTCCTCCTCGACGAGGTACACGTGCCTGTGGAGCAGTATGTAGGACGCCTTCGCGCTGGAGACCATCGCCTCCGAGATCGGGGCCGCTTTCGGCCGGCGGATCCTGAACCAGCCGAGCGCTCCCGCGCCGATGAGCGCTGTGGCGTGAGCGGCTGCGAAGAGCGAGATCGTCTCGACCATGTGGATGTGCCTCACTAGGTCATGAGTCTGTGCTCAGATGATGTCAGCGTCCTCGATGGCGCGTGGTCCGCGCCGCAGTCAGGCGGTCGTGGCCGCCCTGACCGCCTCGAGGAGCCGCTCGACCTGGAACGGTTTGGCGACGAAGTCCACCGCTCCCGCGCGCATCGCCTCCTTCCTCAGCGCCTCCTTGACCAGGGCGCTGACGACGATGATCTTGGCCTTCGGGTCCAGCTCGATGATCTTCATGATGGCCGACAGGCCGTCCATGCCTGGCATCAGGATGTCCATGAGCACGACGTCCGGCTTGAGGGCCTTGTACTTCTCGATGGCTTCGAGCCCGTTGGCGGCCTCACCCACGATATCATGGTCGTGGGACTCGAGAATGTCTCTAATCATCTCCCTGATGAAGGGTGCGTCCTCCACGATAAGAACCTTAGCCATTCTCAAGACCTGCCTTTGGGCGAGCTCGCACATGACGTGTGAGTCCGCTCAACCAGTGAAGAAGAATCCGTGCATATATAAGTTGGCCATTTCAGTTCTCGCCCGTGATAATTGACTGCCGGTCTCACGGAATGGCTCCCGCTGGCGGGGCCGCGCGCGGGGGCGCCGTCACCTCCGCGCGTGGGGCGCCCGAGCGGCCTAGTCCCGGAATGCCGTAGGCATTCTCCGTCTGACGCTCTCGCGCGCGGGAATCGCGCCATCCAGCATCTGCAAACAAATAAATACGATGTTAACGCTATCGACATCCGTCCGACACTCGTCGGACTCAGAAGGGATGGGCATGGTATTCGGCATCGGCAGAAAGGATGCTCGCGACATACGGGATGCACAGGCGCCAGCAGCGGTGCCCTACAAGCTGGCATCCTACGAACACGACCACGAAGGCAAGAGGATCAGGTCCTCGAAGGTGGTGTACAGTTTCTGGAGCGCGTCCAAGTACGTCCTCATCCTGTCCCTCATACTCTGGTGGCTCCCTATGTTCGGCCAGATGATCGCCGGATATGTCGGGGGCAGGAGGGCCGGCGGGCCCTGGCGCGGCGTCGCTGCGTCGATCTTGCCCGTCGTATGCCTCTACACTGTCATGACGGGCTTCGACAGCGGCTTCTTCCCGTCGCACTTGATGGGCGTCGCCATCGCCCCAGCGGCGATATCCGCGGCCCTGAGCGAGAGCGTGCCCTTCGTGACCCCGTACATCCAGTTCTCGTCCGAGTACGTCGGCTCGTTCGTCGAAGCGCTGGCCGGCGCGAGCCCGTATGGGATCAACACATACATCCTCACCGTCGCCTTCGCGTACGTCGGCGGCGTCCTCGCCGAGCAGAGCCGGAGGGAGATCGAGTTCAACTCCGGCGCCATGATGTCCAACACGACCGTCCTGGTCGCGGATCACCAGCAGCACGGCCAGCTCCAGGCGGCGCAGTACCCGTACCCGCCGTCACACCACGGCCTCGCGCATGTACTATCATCCGCCTTCCCGTGGTCCCGGCACGAGCAGTCCGGCCTTCCACGCGCCTTCGCGTCCCATCACGGCCACTCATCGTGGTCGCGGGCGACGCCCATGAGGTTCGATGACGAGTCGGGGACCTACGCCCCCGAGGCGATGCTCCCGCCGACAGGCCATGACGCCCACGAGTACAGCCGCGCGACGACGAGGTCCAGGCCCACCAGGACGGTCCGCACCCGCGTCAAGAGGGGCGACCCGTGGCAGAGGGCCGACCGCAGGGTCAAGCACACGTTCACATCCGCGCGCAGGTTCGCCGACCAGCCGCGCGCGGAGCCCGAGTTCCAGAGGAGCGTCGCCTCATCACACCACGGCGGGTCCAGGATAGTCCCGGGCGACGCGAGGTCCGTGAAGAAGGCGAAGAGGCTCATCGACAATGAGTGGGGCCACAAGAGGTACCCGACGCTGGAGGACACGCCCGCGCGCCGAGCCCGCTCTCAGGAGTCCGAGGACTCCCCGGAGGAGAAGCCCCAGCACCACGCCCCGAGGCCCCCAGGGAACCAATGGGACAGCATCTGAACCATGGCGACTAGTGACACGGATATCTTTTTATCCGGTCACAGCTTCGGCCATCAGGTAACGGTTACAAGGCGGAGCGGAATCCGATGTTCTGTGACAAATGCAAGTGCCTGCTCTTCCCTAAGGATGGGAAACTGATGTGCAACAAGTGCGGGGCCGAGTACGCCCCGGGCAAGAAGCAACACGTGATTAAGCACAAGGGTACGGACAAGGAGGTGCCCGTGATGGGCGAGCTCTCGGGCACGCTCCCGACCGCGGATATCGAGTGCTCGAAGTGCGGGAACAGGACCGCGTACTGGGTCTTGAGACAGACCAGGGCCGCGGACGAGCCAGAGACACGCATATTCCGGTGCACCAAGTGCTCTCACTCGTGGCGCGAATACTAGCGCTGGATGTATGCGAAAAGCTTTTTAAAAGGCCATAGGGTTACAGGTAGGTACGGAAGGGGGGCTAATGTTCCAGGCGAAAGCCAGAGCTGAAGTCTTGAAGGAAGTCGTGAACGTCGTGTCCACGCTCGTGGACGAGGCCAAGTTCATCGTGAACGCCGACGGCCTTTCACTGAGGGCGGTGGACCCCGCGCACATCGCGATGGTCGACCTCTCCCTCGGCAAGGACGCCTTCGAGGAGTTCAAGGCCGACGAGACTGAGATAGGGATAGACATCGACAAGCTCAGCCAGTTCCTCAAGCTTGCCAGGTCGGACGACATCATCGACCTCAAGCACGACGAGGACAAGCGCAGGCTCAGCATCGTCGTCGGCGACATCACCCGGCGCATGAGCCTCATAGACACGACGGGCATGAGCGATCCGAAGATACCGAACCTGAGCCTCCCGGCGACCATATCCGTCAAGGGGGACGACCTCACCCAGGGGATAAGGGCGAGCGAGACGGTCTCGGACCACATCGCGCTCGTCGCGAACCCCGAGGGATTCGAGATGAGCTGCGAGGGGGACATGGACCAGGTGCACTTCAGGAAGGCCAAGAAGGACCTGGTGGCCCTGGAGGCCCCGTCGAGCGTCAGGAGCCTGTTCCCCCTCGAGTACTTCTCCAACATGCTGAAGGCGGTGTCCTCCGGCACCACGGTCACGCTTCAGCTGGGCAACGATTACCCGGTCAGGATGGAGTTCAAGATCGCGGGCGGGAAGGGCGAGGTCAGGTACCTGCTCGCCCCGAGGATCGAGAGCGGTGACTGATGAGGCGGTTCCTGCGTCTATCCCCGAGCCCGGAGTACATTTCGCCCGAGCGGTAGTGGTCGAGCCCGGTTGATGTCCATGAAGCGCGTAAGGATTGGAGTCCTGGCCTCCGGTGGCGGAACGAACCTGCAGTGCATCATCGACGCGTGCGAGCGCGGGGAGATAGACGCCGACGTGGCCGTCGTCATATCCAACGTGCCCGAGGCGTTCGCCCTCGAGAGGGCCAAGAAACACCGGATAGACGCGTACGCGTTCCCTCACAAGGGCGTCACGAGGGAGCAGCACGAGGCGGACATCATAGAGTGCCTCGACCAGCACGGCGTGGACCTGGTCGTCCTCGCGGGCTACCTAAGGATACTCACGCCCCTGTTCATCAACAAGTACGCCGGGAGGCTCATGAACACGCACCCGGCCCTGCTGCCGTCCTTCGGCGGCTCGGGCATGCACGGCCTGAACGTCCACAAGGCCGTCCTGGACTACGGGTGCAAGGTCTCCGGCTGCACGATACATTTCGTCACCCTCGACGTGGACGGGGGGCCGATAATACTCCAGAAGGCTGTCCAGGTGCTCGAGGACGACACCCCGGAGACGCTCCAGGAGCGTGTCCTGAAGGAGGAGCACAAGCTGTTCCCGAGGGCGGTGCAGCTGTTCGCGAGGGGCAAGCTCAGGCTCGAGGGCCGCCGGGTGCGCATACTAGAACAATGACCTGGCAACGAACGTTTTAAACCAACATGACTGATATCCCGCGTGAGAGCAGGCGGAGGCATCCACAGGGGGACGCGCGCTTGGAGATATACGACGGAGAATTCATCAGACAGCTCGAGTCCATCGCGAAGAAGGTCAGGAGACACTCGATACGCATGATCTACCAGGCGGGCTCGGGTCACCCAGGCGGCTCGCTCTCAGGCGCGGACATCATGGTCGCGCTGTACTTCCACGTCATGAAGCACGACCCGAAGAGGCCCGATTGGCAGGACCGGGACAGGTTCGTCCTGAGCAAGGGCCACGCCGCCCCGGCCCTGTACGCCGTGCTCGCGGAGTCCGGCTACTTCCCGGTCGAGGAGCTCGACACGCTGAGGAAGATGGGCAGCAGGCTCCAGGGGCACCCGTGCTTGGGCAAGACCCCGGGGGTCGAGATGTCCACGGGCTCGCTGGGTCACGGCCTGGCCGCGGGGAACGGCATGGCCCTGGCGGCGAAGCTCGACAGGAGGCTCCACCGGGTGTACGTCCTGCTGGGGGACGGCGAGATGGATGTCGGGGAGACCTGGGAGGCTGCGATGCTGGCGTCCCACTACAAACTCGATAACGTCACCGCCTACGTGGACAGGAACAAGCTGCAGCTGGACGGCCCGACGGAGAAGATCATGTCCCTCGAGCCCCTGGCGGACAAGTGGAAGGCCTTCGGGTGGCACGTGATAGAGATAAACGGCCACAACATGAAGGAGATCATACACGCGACCAACGAGGCCAAGGGCGTCAAGGGGAGGCCGACGGTCGTCATATGTCACACGATCAAGGGCAAAGGGGTCAGCTACATGGAGGGCTCTCTGCACTTCCACGGGAAGGCGCCGAGCGACGAGGAGTACGAACAGGCCATGAAGGAGCTGGGGGATTGATGCCTGTGACCTGGAAGTGGGAGAGCCAGAGGAAGCAGTACGGCAAGGCGCTGGTGGAGCTGGGCAAGGAGCGGGGAGACATCGTGGTCATGGACGCGGACCTGTCGAGCTCGACGAGGACATCGGACTTCCTGGCAGCGTTCCCCGAGAGGTTCTTCAACGTGGGCATCGCGGAGCAGAACATGATGGATACCGCCGCGGGCCTGGCGGCCTCGGGGAAGACCGTGTTCGTGTCCACGTTCGCGGTGTTCGGGACCGGCAGGTGTTACGACCAGATCCGGCAGTCCATAGCGTACCCGAAGCTGAACGTCAAGATCGTCGCGTCCCACGCGGGCATCACGGTCGGCGGGGACGGCGCGTCGCACCAGATCATAGAGGACATCGCGCTCATGCGGGTCCTGCCGAACATGACGGTCATAGTCCCGGTGGACTCCTTGGAGACGTACAACGCCGTCAAGGCGGTCTCGAAGACCCCGGGGCCAGTGTACGTCAGGATCGGGAGGGCGGACGTGCCCACGCTGACGGACAAGAACACCCCCTTCGAGCTGAACAGCGCGACGGTCATGCGCGACGGGGCCGATGTCACGCTCATAGGCTGCGGCATCATGGTGGCGAGGTGCCTGGAGGCCGCGGAGGAGCTCGCGAAGCACGGCGTGGACGCCAGGGTCGTCAACCTGCACACGATCAAGCCGCTGGACGAGAAGACCATCGTCAAGGCCGCGAGGGAGACCGGGGGCGTCGTGACGGCGGAGGAGCACTCGGTCATGATGGGCATGGGCAGCGCGGTCGCGATGTGCCTCGTCGAGAACTTCCACGTGCCGATGAAGCGCGTGGGCATCCCGGACACCTTCGGCGAGTCGGGTGGGTGCGAGGAGCTCATGACGAAGTACGGGCTGACGGCCGAGAACATAGTCGAGGCCGCGCACGACGTGCTGCGGCGGAAGAAGTGAGGTGATGGCTTGAAGATATTCATAGACACGGCGAACCTGGAGCACATCAAGGAGGTCAACAGCTGGGGCATACTGGACGGCGTGACGACGAACCCGTCCCTGATAGCGAAGGAGGGGTGCCCGTTCGAGGTCCGGGTCCACGCCATATGCGCCATCGTGGACGGCCCGATCAGCGCCGAGGCCGTGTCGGCGGACTCGGAGGGCATGGTCAGGGAGGCCCGCGAGCTCTCCAAGATACACGAGAACGTGATAGTCAAGATACCCATGACGGCCGAGGGCCTGAAGGCCGTCAAGGTCCTCTCCGCCGAGGGCATCAGGACGAACGTGACGCTCGTGTTCTCCGCGAACCAGGCGCTCCTGGCGGCGAAGGCGGGCGCGACCTACGTGTCCCCGTTCGTAGGCAGGCTGGACGACATAAGCCACAACGGCATGGATCTCGTCAGGGACATCGTCGAGATATTCACGATCCACGGCTTCGACACGCAGGTCATCGCGGCGAGCATCAGGCACCCCGTGCACGTGACCGAGGCGGCCCTCGCGGGCGCGCATGTGGCCACCGTGCCGTACGAGGTGCTGAAGAAGATGGTCAAGCACAACCTGACGGACGAAGGCATCCAGAAGTTCCTCAAGGACTGGGAGAGGGTCCCGAAGAAGTGACCTCCATCTCCGGCAAGCCTGAAATACGTGGCACGGTCTGACCCAGTCCGTGAAGACCGAAGTGCTGGTCATCGGCGCCGGCCCCGCGGGCTCAACGGCCGCCATGGGCCTGGCGAGGGACCACGATGTCGTCCTTCTCGAGGAGCACCCCCGGCCGGGCTCGCCCATCCAGTGCGCGGGCCTCGTGACCCCCAGGGGCGTCCCGGCGTTCGCGTCGGATTCAGTCATCAACAGGGTCAGGCGCGCCAGGATACACTCGCCTCTCGGGTACACGCTCGCGCTCGAGGCAAAGGGCACGCGCGCGTTTGTCGTGGACCGCGCCAGGTTCGACATGATGTTGTTCGAGAGGGCCGTGGACCAGGGAGCCTCCGCGATGTCGGGGGCCAAGGCGGTGTCGGTCGGGCAGGGCGATGACGGCGTGGCGGTCTCGGTCGAGTCCGGGGATGGTCTCGCTGAGGTGTCGTGCGCCGTGGCCATCGGCTGCGACGGCTACCGCTCCGCGACGAGGAAGGCCACGGGCCTGCCCCCCGCCAAGCACATGCTGACCGGGATCCAGGCGGACCTCGTCGGGGTCGAGCTCGACCCCGAGTCCGTGGAGCTGTACCTCGGCTCGAAGGTCGCCCCTGGCTTCTTCGCGTGGGCGATACCCGCGGGGGAGACCGCGAGGGTAGGCCTGTGCACGTGGGACGCGGAGCACGCGCCAGCCGTGTACCTCAAGAAGTTGTTGGCCCGGCCGGAGTTCGCGAAGGCGAAGAGGGTCTCGTCCTCCTCAGGCATGATCCCCCTCGGTCCTGGCAGGACCGCGCGTTCCGGGAGGATACTGCTCGCCGGGGACGCGGCCTGCCACGCGAAGCCGTTGTCGGGGGGCGGGGTCTACACCGGGATCAGGGGCGCGGAGTTCTGCGTCGAGTGCGCCCGCTCGTTCCTCGGGACCGGCGAGGAGGCCGCGCTCGAGCGCTACGACCCCCTCTGGAAGGAGGCTTTCGGCAAGGAGCTGACGAACGCCTTCAGGCTCAGGAAGGTCTATGTGTCCCTGAGCGACAAGAAGATGGACAAGGCCCTCAGGGTGTTCAGCGAGCCTTCTCTCCTGGCACTGGTCCAGGATAAGGCCGACATAGACTATCCCGCGTCACTTACGACGCAGGTCCTCAAGCTTGCCCCGAAGCTCGCGCAGTTCTCCCCTGAGCTTATAGAATCGTTTCTCAAGTGACGGGTACTTCCCGGGGTTGTCGAGCACGAAGTAGTAGAGCGCCATGAACGCGGAGAGGCAACAGGCGCCTATCAGGAGGCCGAGGGGCCACCTGGGTATGGGTATCTTGATGCCGAACGACGAGTCCGGGATGAGCCCGTCCACGCCGAGGGAGTACATGTATGTCAGGTTCACGATGCTCTCGTCGGGGTCGAAGGACACCATCTCGTCCCACTGCTCCGCGGTGAAGAACCCGCGAGACTGGAGCACCACGAGCGTGTCGTTCCCCTCGAAGTTGAAGACAAGCTTCAGGCGGACGAAGTAGGTGCTCTGCGAGAAGTAGGAACCGTGGGGCGTGTCGTCGTCGGTCGATATCGTGAGGTTCACCCTCACGGTCTCGCCGAGCGCGAGCTGGTCGAACCCTAGGGTGATCTCCGGCGCCCCGTTCTCGAAGACCGGCGGGTCCTCGAACTCGGCGTCCACGTCCCTGACCTCCTCCTGGGTGGCGTACCTGTATATTCCCACGGTGAGGTTGAGGTCCGCCATGGTGCATACCGGGTCGTCGTACGGGTTGGTCATGTTGAACCCGAACACGAGCGAGTCTCCCGGCCTGATGGTGGGCGTGACGAACCCCGAGAATATGTTGTTCGCGTAATGTGGCGACCCGGGCAGGGCGATGTCCGCGGAGGCAGCGCCTGACGCCAGCAGAAGGAATGTCAGGGCCGCCGCGAGCGCCCCTCGGATGCGCCTCATCTTCCGTCCGAAGCCCGAATCCGACTATATCGTTTTCGGTCTCGTCCGGGGTGAAAAAGTGTTATTACCCGTCTGGACGATGCGACGGGCGTGCGAGGAGTGAAGGTCCCGAGGGCACTGGCCGAGGAGCTGAGGGTCATAATGGCCCGGAGGGGAGTCGTCGACAAGACGCTCGCCATCCTGGATGACGGCGGCCATGTCCTGATACCGGTGCTCAAGGAGCCTGACCCCGAGGTCCTGGCCAAGTTCCACGCGTCCACCTTCGACGGGCAGTTCCCGTCCAGGCACACGAGGACTGACCCGATCGACCAGGTCAGGGCCTCGGTGTCGGTCCCCGAGGAGCTGAAGCTCCTCCTGCCGGAGAAGTGGGAGCAGCTCGGCGACGTCGTCACCCTGCGGCTCCCCAAGGAGTTAGGCCCGTACGAGCGTGACCTCGGAGAGGCGTACGCGAAGGCCCTGAACGCCAAGACCGTCCTGAGGGATGTCGGGGGCATCTCGGGGGACTACAGGACCCCGGTCGTCAAGGTGTTGTTCGGCACCGACACCGTCGCGGTCCATCGGGAGAACGGGATACTGTACAAGCTGGACGCGTCGAAGGTGATGTTCTCGTCCGGCAACGTCGACGAGCGCATGAGGATGGCTTCGGTCCAGTGCGAGGACGAGACCGTCGTCGACATGTTCGCTGGGATCGGGTACTTCACGCTCCCGCTCGCTGTCTACCAGAGGCCGAAGCGCGTCATATCGTGCGAGGTGAACGAGGTATCCTATGGATACCTTGTCGAGAACATCGCACTGAACAAGGTCGGGGACAGGGTCGAGCCCATCCTCGGGGACAACAGGGCCCTCCCGGGCGACGCGTTCGCGGACAGGGTCGTCATGGGATACGTGAAGACGACCCACGAGTTCCTGCAGACCGCCTTCCGCCTGCTCAAGAGCGGCGGCATACTGCACTATCATGAGACCTGCCCGAACGAGCTCCTGCCGGGCAGGCCGGTCCAGAGGCTCAGGGACGCGGCCAGGGACGACAGGGTCGAGGTCCTCAGGTTCAAGGAGGTCAAGTCGTACTCGCCAGGCGTGAGCCATGTCGTGGTCGACGCGAGGTTCACGAGGACCTCTTGATGTCCTCGGTGCTCCCCGCCTCTCTCATGAATGTGACGAACGCTTCGTGGTGCGCGTCCGCGTCCTGGCTGTCCAGGAGCGCCTTCGCGGACCCGCTCAGGTGCCTGCCGAACTCCTGCTCCTCGGCCGTGTACTTCCACGACTTCGTGGATATCCCGAGAGACAGGTAGAACGCGTGCGCGATCGAGCGGCTCCGGTGGTCGTTCGACGTGTCGGCGTCCAGGACCGCGTTCGCCCCGGCGGAGCCTTTGGTCTTGTATGCCCTGACCACCTCGTCCACGAGCCCCGAGTGCTGCGAGAGCCCGACGTACGAGGGCATCCTCGACGTGACCTCCGCGTGCGCGGCCTTCTTCACGGCCTGCCGTATCGCCTTGAGCGGGGACTGCGTCGTCTCCGCGTCCTCGCTGTAATGCTCCTCCGCGACATCCGCGGGGACGACACCCTTCATGGCCGCAAGGCCGTGGGCCGACCAGTGCTTGGACATGAGGCTGTTCACAGTGTCCTTCGGGTCCGCGACTATGGCGTGGTCGATGTCCGCCAGCATCGCCCCGAGGGCCTTCACCTCCAGGTCGTCCGAGGTCATCGCCGCGACGAAGGCGTCACGGTCGCCCCCATACGACCTGTCTCCCCTGACATAGAGCCTCTCCTTCCGCTCCTCAAGCCTCTCGTGGACCTCCCCGAAGTGGGAGTCGATGAGCTCCCTGTCACCGATCTGGCCCGAGGCGTACTTCTCCAGGAGCGACGAGTCGACCGGCGAGCTCAGGAGGTCCTTCAGGCCCTTGTCCCCCGAGACGATCTCCAGAGGCCGCTCGACGGAGATATCGACCTCGTTCAGGATGCTCGGGACGGCCATGCCCTCCGCGAGCTTGTTGAGCGTGTTCTTGTTCTTCGCGCCGCACTGCGGGCATACGAGGACCTTCGCGTCGGTGTTCACGAACGCGAACTCCAACCTCTCGGCCTCGGGGGACGCGTGCGGGCAGCTGTAGGTCGAGCCGTCCTCCTTGGTCGCCCCGACGGCCCCGGCCGCCTGTGAGATGTACTCCTTCGGGGGCTTGGGCTGCTTCCCGGTGCAGACGAAGTCGTCCCCGTAGGAATAGAAATGGAGCCCCTTCTTCTTGACGAGGTCCAGAACCCCCAGGACCCGCCACTTGGGCGAGTCGAAGTTCTGCACCCCGATCAGCTTCTCCTTGCTGGTCCTGCCCCTGAGCGCGAACATGACCGTGCCCCCGGGGTACTTGGCGGACGCGAGGTAGGGCGCCTTCTCCTCGTGGACCAGGCCGATGGTGGCCGCGTACGCCCGGGCGAGCCTGTCCCCGCGCTTGGCGAGCTTCTCGAGCTTCGCAGGGTCGTCCTTGTACTTGGAAATCCTCTCGAGGCGCGCCCGCGTCTTCTTGAAAGGACAGGGGCCGCACTCGGCGGCGCACTCCGGCAGTATGAGCTCGAAGTCGTCCATGAGCGCCCTCGCCTTCTCCATCAGGTCCTTCTCGCGGATCTTGGAGGCGATCCTCGCGTTGACCCTGATCCGTAGGTTCTTCTTGCGCGGCATGTCCGAGTCGGTCAGACATATCGGAAACTGGTACTAGTGTCTTTTGCCGGGTTCCCGGTATGGCAGCCAGTACCCGCGAAAGCTTATTAGCCACACTCTACAATAAGGAAGGTATCTGGGATGCGGATGGTCTAGATGTCACAGGAAGAGGACTTCGCCAGGGGCTTCATCAAGGGCTTCGAGGAGGGGCTCAAGGGCGCTTGGGAGGAGATAATCAAGCTGTCCACCAAGGGGTACACCTCGAGGGAGCTCCAGATAATGGCGAAGAGCAAGAAGTCGATGCTCTTCCAGACCGTCCAGCAGAAAGCGGAGGAGCTGGAGAGGGCTCTCGGGACGAAGATCCTGACGCAGGCGCCGCCCCCCGCGGCCCCCGCTGCGAAGGCCGACCTCAGGCCGGGTTGGAGCTACGTGGTCAAGGAGGAGCGCCCGGACAAGGGCTTCTCGATATTCGCGTCGCTGATAGGCGGCGGGGCGAGGGGCCTGTGCATCTCGAGGACGCACCCGGACACGCTCAAGCAGAAGTACGGGTTCGAGGCCGAGACTATCTGGCTCACGAAGTCGGAGACCTCCCAGGGGTCGGCCGGCAAGACTGGCGCGGAGTTCGTCTCCCCGAACAACCTCGCGCGCCTCGCGTCAGCGGTGCGCGAGTTCCTTTCGAAGGGCGAGTCGGGCGCGGTCATCATCGAAGGGCTCGAGTACATGACCACCCAGAACGACTTCAAGAGCGTCCTCAGGTTCGTCCAGCTCATCAACGAGCAGGTCGTCCTGGACAAGGGCTACCTGATCATCCCGGTCGACGAGGGCACGATGGACCCCAAGGACTTCTCGCTCGTGGAGCGAGAGATGAGCCAGGTCCTGTGATGGCCACCAGTCCCTCGGGGCCGTAAGGCGAAAACGCTATACCTCAAGGTTCGGATTCCCCGGACAGTCGGAGGGAGTAGCTTGACTTGTGAACCAGTATCTGGAGGAGGTATGCCTCTCCTCGGGACCAAGTTCCCCGAGATGGAGGTGCAGAC
>JAUPMC010000076.1 GCA_030836605.1 Thermoplasmatota archaeon
AGCTCAGGAGGGTCATGTCCGGCGTCACCAGGTGCCCCGAGTGCGACGCGGCCAACCAGGCTGGCGAGAGGCGTTGCACGAAGTGCGGGGCTAGGCTCTATCCCGTGGAGGAGGCCGACGAGAGGCTCCCGTGGGACAAGGACGAGGATCCTGAGAAGGACGAGCCACACAAGAAAGCCTGAGCCGCGCCCCGAGGCCAGCGTCGCGAAATCATGACGGGGGCGCGCACGCTGGCCGAATGCCAGTATAACTTTAAGTATCTCCGACTTGTTTGGATGTCCACTCGGAGAGATATTGTTGGTAGGTCAGAGCAGAGGATACAGGGGCAAGAGGAGGAACGAACCGAGGAGACACTCTCCGCGCGAGTCCGAGAGGACAACGATGCTCGCCCTGGGCAGGCTGAACTCCATCAAGTACGGTCTCAGGGAGATCATGACGCACTACGAGGTCGACGAGGCCATCGCGCGCACCATAATCGCCAGCGTCATAGCCAAGGGCTCCCGCATATCGATAACCTCCGCCGCGGACTATGTCAAGGAGCAGGAGAAGGCCGGCGTGATCAGCCCCGCAATCGCCGAGGAGATATGCATGGTCCTCGACCAGCACTCGAAGCTCCGATAGACTCTGGATTCTCAGAAAACAGGGGAATAGGTTTAGGGAAGAGGTTTTCGCTGGCCCCTGGCCCCGTCACGCGCTGCCCGATATCAGGATGGAGTCGTACTCGCACCCAGTCATCAGGTCGTACGCGACGATCGCTCCACGCGCCGAGGACGGCATCGGTCCCCTCAGGGACGCCGTGAAGTCCACGGACGCGCCCGGGTCGAGCCAGAACGATGTCCCGCTCAGGCTGAGCGAGGACCACGACTCGTAGGTCGTCATGACCAGCGTCAGCACGAAGGTCACCTTGCTCGCGCTGTTCTTGAGCGCGACCGCGGCGTCCCACTCGCCCGTGGTCGGGTCCTCGATCGTTATCGAGTCACCGTTCTCCCACAGTATGCCGGCGTTGCTCCAGTCGGCGGCGTATATCACGACATCGATGTCCGCCGCCTCGTCGTCCCACTCGACCGTCAGGGATATCGACTGCGTCAGCGGCGCGATGTCGAAGAGCACCTCGATGGCCCCCGTCCCGCGCTCGTCTATCGACGAGACCGTGTCCTCGAACGCCACCGTGGTGGTCGTGAGCGCGCCGGTGATGGGCATCAGCCCGACGCCGACCTTCTGGTCGACGTTGTTGGCGAGCGAGATCGTCGCGGGCCTGCCAGGCTTGGCCACCGCGCTGTCGCTGCCGAACTCGGCCGCGCTGTACGGGTACACCGTCAGCGTGTAGGGCTCCTCGAGCACGCAGTCCATCATGACGTTGTGCAGGGCGAACATCCACATGCCGGGCTCAGGGTCGAGCACGGTCAGGACGTCGGCGGTCTCCATCGTGGACGTCTCCCACGGGCCGAAGATCCCGAGCCCCAGGAAGTCCGTCAGCGAGGCCTCGACGACCCTCGTCGCCGGGTTGATCCAGTACGTGTCGATGTCCGTGTACGCGCTCTCCCAGTCCAGGACCGCTGTCAGGGCGGCCGGGGTGTCCTCCTCGGGCACCTCGACATAGTAGTACTTCCAGTCGCCCTCGGTGTATCCGTACACCTCGTGGCCCACATCGTTGACGTCCTCCACCAGCACTCCGAACTCTATCGGCACGGACACAGCGACGGGCACCAGGGAACAGACCCCGTCGTACTCCGTCTCTATGAACGCCGTGTGCGCCCCGGCCGTCGCGTCAGAGGGCACCGTGATCGTCGCCACGGACCCTTCAGCGCTGAACCAGCTCCAGTCAACGGTCTCGTAGAACCCGATGCTGTAGATGAACGGCACGCTCGGGGTCGAGTATATCACGGGCGACACGCGCAGCTCGTATATCCCGGGCGTCACCTTGACGCTGAGCTCCTGTGTGTTCGTGTGAGAGTACGCGTAGTTCAGCATCGTCCTCCCGCCCTGGTCGTCCAGCCGGTACACTATCACGTTGATGTGCGTGTCCGTGAACCCCTTGGGCTTCGTCAGCGTGTAGACATCCTTCTTGAACAGGTAGCTCTGGTCGAAGGCGAGGTCCACCGTGACGTAGCTGATACCGTCTGGGACCTCGAACACATAGAACAGGTCCTCGCCGGCCAGGACTGTGCCGTCACCGTACATCGTCGGGACATCGCTCGGGACTATCGTCTTGGACCCGAGCACCGTCCCCTCGGCGAACTCGACAGTCTCGGACTCACCCATGGGCACCGTCAACGCCAGCGACGCGTGGCCTGGGCCGGTCCAGCCGTCCGCCACAGCGTTGTACGCCGCGAGCGCATCGACCCTGCCCGGACCCTGCTCGTTCGGTGTGTATCCCGTGTCGAGCGCGGTCCCCATCATGATCGCCTTGACCTGCTCAGGGGTCGGCGCGACGCCGTTCTCAGCGGTATACGCCTGGATGATGAGCGCGCCTATCCCGGCCGCGACCGGGGCGGCCATGCTCGTCCCGCCGAACTGTATCATGAGCGTGTCGGCCGGCTGTGTGGACGGGCCCCACGCGCCTGCTGCGGAGATGTCAGGGTCGATCCTGCCGTCCGCCGTCGGGCCGTGGCTGCTCCACCAGATCATGTGGTCGTCCTCGTAGCCAGCCTCGCCATCCTTGACTATGAGCGCAGTCTCGTCATAGTTGGACAGTGGCCAGTACTTGATCAACTGGCACTCCTTGTTCAAGGTAGAGGCGCCGACAGTGATGACGCTCTTCGAGACTCCGGACGCGCCTATCGTGCTCTGGCCCGCGCCCTCGTTCCCCGCGGACAGGAAGCTCACGATGCCGTGGTCCCTCGCCGCGATGTCCAGGGCGTACGAGGTCGGGTCGTTCCCGTCGTTCGGGACTTCCAGGCCTCCCAGGCTCATGCTGATGACGTCCGCGCCCTTCTCGACCGCCCACTCTATGCCGCCGATGATCCACGAGTCCCAGCCGTAGCCGGTGTCGTCGAGGACCTTACCAGTCATGAGGCTGGCGCCGGGCGCCATCCCCTTCATCTTCATCACGACGCCGTACGCGGCGGTGAAGTCGTACTCGTTGATGCCTCTGGACGCCACCAGACCGG
>JAUPMC010000077.1 GCA_030836605.1 Thermoplasmatota archaeon
ACAGGAACAAGGGTTTGAAAGTGGTTTGCGGGGCCTCCGGGGCCTACTTCTTGACGGCCTCTGCGAAGCTCGCCTCCAGGATATCCATGGCCTGCTCGAGTATCTCGGGCGGCATGATCATCGACGGGTGCATCCTGATGACGTTGTCGTAGGTGCCGCACGTGAGGAGCAACAGCCCCTTCTTCAGCGCGGCGGCCTTGACGGCCTTCGTCTCGCTCACTGCGGGCGTCTTCGACTTCGGGTCGCTGACCAGCTCCACCGCCATCATCGCGCCCATGCCCCTGACGTCGCCTATGATTGGGATGCGCTTCTGCAGCTCCAAGAGCCGCCTGGTCATGTACGCGTTGACCTTCGGCACGTTCTTCACGGCCTTCTCGATGATCGACCACTGGGCCAACGCCGCCGAGCACGCGACCGGGTTGCCTCCGAATGTGCCCCCGAGGCCGCCCACCTGCGGGGCGTCCATTATCTCCGGCCTGCCGGTCGTCGCGGAGACCGGGAACCCCCCGCCTATGCCCTTGCCGCTGACGAGCATGTCCGGCTCCACTCCGGGCCAGTGCTCGACGCACCACATCCTGCCCGTCCTGCCGGCACCCGTCTGTATCTCGTCGTCGATGTACACGGCCCCGTGCTTCCTGCATATCTTGGTGACCTTCGCGTAGAACTCCTTCGGCGGGACGATGAACCCGCCCTCGCCCGCGATCGGCTCGCCGATCAGGCATGCGACCTTGCCCTGGAACTGCGGCTTGGACCAGGTCTCGTCTATCTTGTCTGCGCACGCGACGCCACATGATGGGTATGTCATGTTCAGAGGGCACCGGTAGCAGTACGGGAACTCGACCTTGTATGTCTCTGGCAGTGGGCCGAACCCGGCCTTGTACGGCATCTCCTTGGACGTGAGGGCCATGGCCATCATGGTCCTGCCATGGAACGCGTGGACGAACGAGAACGCTGCGGGCTTCTTCGTGTAGTGCCTCGATATCTTCACCGAGTTCTCGACGGCCTCGGCGCCAGAGTTGTACAGGACCGACTTGGAGAGGCCTTTCCCCGGGGCGGACTCCGCGAGCTTCTGGGCGAGGCTGAGATAGCTCTCGTACGGTGTGACCTGGAAGCACAGGTGGAGGAACTTGTCGGCCTGGGCCTTCACCGCGTCGACGACCTCCGGGGGTCTGTTGCCCACGTTGTTGACCCCGATCCCGCTCCCCATGTCGATGAACACGTTGCCGTCGACGTCGAACAGGAGCGACCCTTCGGCCCGCTCGATGTACACAGGGGCGACGATGCCCACTCCCTTCGACAGGTACTTCTCCCTCATCTTGTTGAGGTCAACGGATCTTGGCCCGGGGACCTCGGTTTTGATTGAAGCTTTTTGCGCCGCCATCGGAACACCTCGAACTTCGTGCGACCAAACATCGCTTACGTCGCTGATGGTTGAAACAATAGATATTACTTTAAAATTTGCCTCAATTATCCGCCGGGGCCGCCTTCGAGGCGTCCTTGGGGGCTGTCGCTTCGGCGCCAGACGATGTGGCGGCCGATGTCGCCTTCTCGTCTGCCCTCTCCCTCATCCTGAGCGCCAGGAAGACGCCGGCGACCGTCAGGGGCGCGAGGCTGCTCTTGACCGCCACCAGCAGGAACGTGACCGTCGCCATCATGACCCGGTCGTTCAAGCTCCTGACCCGCAGGCCGACCAAGACGGCCAGGGCGGTCAAGGCGAACCCGATGAGCGCGAAGTACGGGCTGTCGTAGGCTATCTCGCTCAACAAGGTGCCCCCGGCGGACGTCCCCACGCGTGCCTCCTCGCTCGTGTGGAAGAACACCGCAGAGTCGAGCACGTTGGCCACGCCGAACGGCAGCATCACGAGGACCGCGAGGGCCGCTGAGGCCCCGGCGGAGGCGACCGTCTCCGACAGCTTGCGCCAGTCCTTCCTGGAAACAGATGACTGGAGGAAGAACAGGAGAAGGATTAGGAACGGGATCGCGGCGTAAATCTTGGTCAGCACGGCCAAGGCCATGATCACCAAGGACACGGCCTCAGGGTGCCATTTGAGCCTCTGGAGCGCGTACACCGAGCCTGTCATGAACAGTAGCGTGAGGGAGGCGTTGTCCATGGAATAGAAGAGCATCACGATCCCGGCCTTGGGCGCGAACGTCAGCCACGGCACACGGACCATGCTTCTGAGCATGTACATGGCGAGCCCCGCGAAGATCATGTTCGCGACGACGAACCAGTATGGCGAGCCCAAGGACCCGAGGGCGGCCTCCGCGCCGATGTACGTGAACAGGTCCAGGGGCATGTAGTTGTACGGGCCGAGAGTCCAATCGACGTCCACGCGGTACTTGGTCTTGAACCTCGGCACGACGTATTCCTCGTACGGGTTCGTGCCGTCGTTCACGCTCTCGACGGCCGTGTCGACGGCTTCGTCGATGTCGTGTATATCCTCGAAATGGTCGAAGTTGAACGCATACCAGGACACGAAGACGATGAAGACGGCCCACAGGAACACCGTCAGGGCTGGGCCCCAACGCTTCAGGGCGGCTATGAGGCGGCCGAGCCTCCTCACCCTCGCGCTCATCACCCAGATGAGCACGATGGCCGCCAGTATCCCGTTATAGAATATGTCTATCAAGCTGCGCTCCCCTAGTCAGTGCCCCCAGGCGACAGCCGCTGACAATGGCCGGGTCGGCCCAGGCTGCTCCTCCGCGAGCGTTAACATCCCGAGCGCCCTATAATACTCTTCCTGAGGACCGGGTCTGGGCCTCAGTAATACCCTTCGACCTTGCCGTTGGGAGACTGGCCCTTGCTCTGCCTCGCCGCATCCTTGTGCAGGACCTTCAGCTGCGCCTCGAGCCTCTCGGCCTCCTTGCAGAGCGGCTCGACGTTGAGGTTCATGTGCAGGACCATCTGGTCTATAGCCGCCAGGATCAGCGCGGCCGCCCTGGCGTCGGCGACATCCGGCCTCGCCTCCGCGAGGAGCGTGATGACATCCACCTGGCGCCTCTTGCCCTCGTTCAGGAGCACGCCCGCGGTGCCCGATATGACGCCCTCGAGGAATGGCTCCGCGTCAGTCTCCTTGAGGAGCTCCTGCGCGGCCTCCGTGCTCCCGATGCCGTAGACAGCCACCTCGGCCTCCATGTCCCCGGCTTCACCGGGCCCCTCATCCTCGTCCCTCTCGACAATCAGCCCGCCCGCCGATATGACGAGCCTGCACCTCTGCGTTATCGCGAAGTCTATGATCGCGGTGCCCAACGGCCTGAGGAGCTGTGCCGAGGGCTGTATCTCCGTGGAGAAGACGACGATCTGCTGTTCCCCCTCCTTCAGACGCGGGCGGGCGTACACGCGCGCGGGCCCGAGCGGTTCGGAGTCCCTTATCAGCGAGACCGTGGGGAACAGGTCCGAGTCCATGACAGCCACGTACTCCATCTTCAGGAGGGCGATCAGGTAGTTGGCCACAATCGAGCTCACGAGGCCCACGCTCGGGAACCCGTCTATCACGACTGCGTTCCTGAGGTCTGTCTTCTTGAGCTCGACTATCTCTATCTCGGCCATCCGTCCCCCTTGAGGGAGGTGCACCGCTTTTAAGTTAACTCAGAGGCCAGGTCAGGGCCCCCGAGCCACCTCGCCGCCTCCCCCAAAACAACCAAGTTTTAATACGACGGTGCCTAATCTGTGACGAGGCCAGCGTGGGCCGGTGGCTTAGTCCGGATATAGCACTGGCCTTCTAATCCGCCCCTTAAGGGGCGGTGAGGCAAGCCAGTGGTCTCGGGTTCGAAAGGCGCCCGAAACGCCCGAAAGTCCCGACCGGCCCGCCTTGGTCCATCCAAAGACATATAAAAGGGGGGCGTTGTACGCCCAAAAGACGCTAGGAGTCTGACTCATGAAGAGGAGCTCACGTGCCTGGAAGAAGCGCGGCAAGCAGAGATGGAAGTGGCGCAAGAAGAAGATGAGGAGACGGAAGAGAGCTCAGAAGCTGAGGAAGAAGTAGGCTCACCGGCGTCCAAACCACTGGGGGTATGGGGTAACCTGGTATCCTTACGGGCTCCAGTTATGGGAATGATTTCCGTTGGGTTTGCTGACCAGTGATGAGTAACTGGAGCGATGACCCATAGTCCGTATAACGCGCGGAGTCGCTCTCCGCGTGGAGGAAACCCGTCGATGGGGGTTCAAATCCCTCTGCCCCCACTCCTATCCATAGCCAGTGATAGCCTCGGCTTGAGAAATCAAGGGGTTTCTTGACGGATAGGAGTGGACGGTTCTATCTCCGGGAGCGGTCTTAGGAGTCAGGACAAGGAAGCGGGGCCGAACGTCGCTCATGATTCGATCCATCAATTCTCGAAGAGTCCCGTGACGTCCATCCGTTCTTGATGCTCTTTCCTCCGCTTCCGGCGGTGCAACGTCAGCATCACGATTACAAGAGCAACGGAGCTGACTAAGGCAGTGCGAAGACCAGCATCATACAGGGCGGACCCATATCGATCTGGGTCGAGTTCACTGGTCGAATAGACTGTCACAGAGGTGTCTCCGTAGTCCTCTGTGTTTCGCCGGTAGTACACGATGTGCACATCCTGGTCCGAATCAGTCGCTATGGCGATGCTCTCTCCCCCGGACCAGCCGTTACAATCGTCTATCACTCGCACATTCCAGGTCCCACCGGCATTCGTACAGCACCTGACGGTGTGGTTGGCGACCGTCCCATCGTAGTCCTCTGCAAAGTACCCCATGTGGATACTACCATCCGCACTGACAGATATCGCCGTCCCCATGCCGTACATCACACAGCCGCCGCTGTATGCGACATCCTTGCTCATCCATTCACCACCCGCGTTGGTGTGGTAGCATAGATTGTAGACTTCGCCATTCTTCCTGTATCCGCTGATGTAAGCGGTCCCTTCGGAATCGTGGCAGAGTGACATCTCGCCCGAGTAGTTGTCTAGTGACGCGATGATAGGGGTGTCGACGACGATACTGCCACTCGAGACGATGCTGTAATTCAACCGGCGGCTCGCGACCTGATCCCACGCGAGCCAGTCACTGGTCTTGTAGATCATCCCTATGGACCCGTCAGGACGCCTATCGACGTCAACGATTGAGTAGAAGACATACGGAGTGTTGGATTCCTTCAAGACCGTGCTGTTCCAGCCGTCCGTGGTCTGCGTCATGTCGACAATGCTGGAGTTAGGGTTCAATGTGGATTGATAGGTATCTCGAGAGTAAAGCAGATGGACTCTGTCTTGGGCGTCGACCGCAACCTTGGCGGATGAGGGATGGTCAGTCACGTTGATTACCTGACATTCCCAGATCCCGCCGAAGTTGGTCGCGAAGACAATGTGCGGGCCAATGACATTCATGACCGAATCGTACGAGGAGGTGCAAACGCACGCTCTATCCTGCGAGTCCAGCGCCAAGGATGCACCTTCGTGCTCGTAGAACAGCCGGGACAAGTACGTGAGGTTCCACTCCCCCTCAACCCTCTGCCCGTAAAGCAGCGCGTAGTAAGGACCATACGAACCCAGGTAAGCCAACTGGAGCTCTCCCTTGGAGTTCCATTCCATCTGATAGAATCCATCCCCAGTGGGCGTGAAGCCGAGTTCCTGGGCTTGCCACCCCGAGTTCGCCACGACCTCATATGTGAAGCTCGAGAGGAACACGAGAACGGCCACGGAGACTACGATGGCGGCGGCTCTCCTCTTCGTCTCCATCTCTCCACCCTTGCTGCAGATGCTCAAATGCACAATCACTATTTAGCAGCACTCCTTGCCGGAAGAATTAACGGGGGGGAAAGCGAGAAGCAAAGGGGGTTGTTCCCTGCGGGAAAACCTGCTTGATTTCCCCGGTCTTCGAACACACTGGCCATTCAGAGGTTCAAATCCCTCTGCCCCCACTCCTAGGCATAGCCAGTATAGTCGTCTCTCCGAGAAATCAAGGCTTTTTCTGTACCGGGGGTGCCTGGCATGGCGTCGTCCAAGGCCCTCAGAACCTCGGAGTTCACCGTGTCGAGGCTCTTTTGGCGACAGTTCGCATGCACAGTCTTCACATCTCTGAGTCCTAGAGCTACCGGGGCTGTTTCAGGCAAAGACCAGGAGACGACCACATCAGTCTGTGCCAAGGTCGAAGCAATCTCGAGCCAGCTGGCGGGACCTCATGCATAGCACAGGTTCTTAAGATGCCGAACCGATTGAGGACCCAGAGGAAGTGGGGTCGCAACATGAAAGATCGGACGGAATATGAACGAGTCACTCAGGCAATCCTCGTTATCGGTCTGGTGGTGTTGATACTGGGACTCCCGTTTCTTGCAGGGGGCCTGTATGGATACTTCTGGATCGTTCCCGAGGTAAGCGACCAAGTCAGCGAGGCGGCGGAAGAGATGGGGATAACTGAGATTCCAGGCGTCTCACTCGATTCTACGGCCAGATTCTTAGCTTTGAACATTGTCATTGGATGCTTCGCGGTAGCCGCGGGAGTCGTCATGATAGCGATTGCCGCGCTAAGAATGCAGAAGAAGCGAGAAATCTGATCTGCACCTCAACGCCCTCAGCAGATTTGTACCGCAGATCCACCGTGACATAGAGATGAGGATAAGAGGTTTGTCCCGGCACGAAATTCTATTGATTTTCTCAAGCTCCGGACGTACTGTCTCGGCAGGAGTTCAAATCCCGATGCCCGCCCCCAAGCACAGCCAATGCAGTCATCGGTTCGAGTGGCAAAATGGGCCCCGTGGCGGCGCACGCGTCACCGCCCCATTGACCGAACACATAACAGAATAATAGCGCTGTGCTTCTACCCGGACTGTTGACCGAGGAGGAGACAGTTGAGGAAACGAAGAGGCGGCCGCGGCTCAGCCGCTCAGAGTTCCGGAACCGCATCAAGGTCGTCTCTATCGTGACGGCCGTGATGATTGTGATGGACTACGTCTCCCTCAGGTGGTTCGTGCCCTGGGCCGACGAGATGACGACCAACCGCATCATGTCCCTCGGGTTCATCGTCGCTCTGTTCGTGACGTTCTGCAACTTCATCGTCTTCGTCGCTCTCCTTGCGTACGCCCTGAGCGAGGAGCCCTACGCATCCGAGAGATGGGGATGACGCGCCGCCACGAGGCACCTCGAAGGATTCAAGTCCGGGAGACTTCGTATTACCCCGCAGGAGACTCGGACTTTGAAGTGCCCTAAGTGCGGGAGAAGGGTCGGGTTTAACGAGCGAGGCCCGGCATGCCCGAAGTGCGGCGCATGGCTCCTGTCGAGACCACCCAGCGAGCACATGCTGGAGAAGATGCGCAGGGGCGCAGGCAAGGACGACTTCCTGAACGACTTCCCGTGGGTCGGGGGTACGCCCGGGAGGAGGGCGATGACTTTCACCGTCATATGGACGCTGCTCCTGGTCGTCCTCGCCGTCTCGATCCTGCTCTCATTCATCACGATGCACTTCGTCCTCGCGTTCGTCCTCATATTCCTCACGGCCCTGGTCGGCATCCTGCCGACGTTCTTCCTGGTCGGCTCAAGGATCTGAACTGTCGGTCCCCGACCGCCGCCCACGCGCTCGAGCCTGGTCGGATGTGGATTCCCACCGTCTGACTTAATAAACCCCGACGGCATTCTCAGGGCCAGCGAGCGCGGGGGAACCAGCCTAATCGCGCGACAAGCGAAACTGGAGGAAGTGAAGGCATGAGACAGAGTCCGGAAGGGAAGAGGATCTACGCGGTCGAGGAGCTCATCCTAGGGGACAAGAGCCACGGCGACA
>JAUPMC010000078.1 GCA_030836605.1 Thermoplasmatota archaeon
GCTGGTCTATGTAGAGCTCAGGGTCGGCCATCGCGTCGAACTCGGCGTTCGAGGCGGTGAGGAAGTTCCTCATGTTGTTGCCCATCGATATGATGATCATCTCGTGCAGCTTCGAGTATATCCCGCGGTCCACGGACAGGGCGAAGTGCCGGGCCATCTCGACCGACTCGGTGCCGATGGCCTCCGTGAGGGACTTCTGACCGGCCTCCACGCTATACACCGCGAGGGCGAGGAATACCAAGGCCAGGACCAGGAGCGACGAGACGATCTTGGTCGATATCCTGCCCGGGGCCTTGCTGATGCGATTCCTCAGAGATACCAAAGTCTACCCTCCACGACCTGGGCCCGCAGGAGGTCGTACTGGATGTCATGCGAACCAGGGGCTACGACCACCGGCCCGAGGACGCTCGCGTACGAGAAGCCCCCGTGGAGCTGCTCGCGCATCACGTCCCTCGTGAGCTCCTTGTCCTTCATCAGGCCGTAGATGAGGTTGACCGCGTCGTAGCCGCTGACGGCGTAATGGGTCATGTTGTATCCGTACAGCTGCTGGAACTCCTCTTTCAGGTCCTGGGCGGGGAGATAGTTCGGGTTGTAGATCGCAGGGGCGGACACGTACATCCCCTCGGCCTCGGGCATGGATGTTATCTCCGGGCTGGAGGCGGGGCTCGCGCCGAAGACATAGCCCGAGTAGTTGGACTCGCGTATCGCGAGCAGGCCGACCTTCGTGGCCTTGAAGTCCGCCGCTATGTATATCGCCTGGTTCTCGGCCAACATGTCGACCTTCGAGGTGATGTTTTCGTCCTTGCAGCAGTAGTCGACGACCTCCGCGGTCCCGCCCGACGACTCCATCGCGACGGACAGGTTCTCCGCGATCTCGGCGCCCATGACGTTGTCCGAGCGCATGATCCCGAGCGTGGTGATGTTCAACGACTCCATGATGGACAGAGCTGGCGCGGTCTCCTTCTCTGTCCCGGGGTAGTACCTGAACGACCAGTCCGTCTGCTCGAAGCCTATCGCGTTCGCAGTCGCGATGCCGACGAGGGGGACTTGGTACTCCTCCGCGAGCGGTATCAAGGGCCGCGTGCAACTGCAGGCGGCGGATACGTAGATGAGCGGATGCTCGTTCGCCTCGAGCTCCTCGAAGAGGGCGACCGACACGTTCGGGTCGGAGCCGCTGTCCCTGACGACGAGCTCGATGATGGCGCCGTTCAGGCCGCCCCACTTGTTCAGTTTGTCAGCCGCGAGGTTCATGCCGTCAACGATGTCCGCCAGGTGCGAGCTGGAGCCCGTCAGGGGCGCTATGACGCCTATCTTGACGGTCTGCTCGACCGTGAAGACCCCCTGGAAGTATGCCGCGAGCAAGATGACGGAGACGACGACGGCCAGGATGGCCACTCGATAAGTCCTAAGGCTACGCAACGCGGCGCCCCCGCGGGGGCCTTCGCCCTTTTCCGGCTTGCCCAAGACCAAGTCTGTCCCCTCCGTTGCCAAGTCATCCTTGGCTTTTACGGTAGTGCCGCTGAGCGGGAGATTGGCACCACTTAATGCATGTGTGGGGCATAAAGCCTTAGCGCCGTTTTAACAACTGTAACCCGCATCTGGAGGCGGGATCGGGGGAGGCCGCCCATCCGCGTTCAGAACTTGGCGAACCTCTCCTTCTTCGCGCCGCAGACCGGGCAGGCGTCCGGTGCATCCCCCTCCATCGTGTAACCACACACGGGGCACACATGGAGCAGACCGAGCTCGACGTCCTTGCTCGCCTTGGCCGCCTCCAGGGCCCTCTCGTACTTCTTCGAGTGCACCTTTTCCGTTTCAAGTGCCCAGTGCATCGTCCTCAGGGCGGCCTTTTCCTGCTGTAGTTCGGCCACGGCCTCGAAAGCGGGGTACATCTCGTCGATCTCGTGCCTCTCGCCGTCCAGCGCGTGCTGGAGGTTGGAGGACGTGTCGAGCACGTTCCCCAGGGCCTTCCAATGGTTGACGGCGTGGACCTTCTCCGCGGCCGCCACCGCCCGGAACAGCCTCGCGGTGTTGGGCCTGCCCTCGGACTCGGCCTTGTCCGCCCACGCGGTGTACTTCATGTACGCCTGGCTCTCGCCGGCGTACGCCTCGCTCAGGTTGCGTTGGGTCATGTCGCGCATCTTCATCGTCCTCCTGTGATCGACCGGTGTCCGAACGAATGGGGGCTGGGCATAAAGACGTTTTCCCGACAAACTGCCCTCAGGCAGAATGCTTACATAGTCCGCGCCGCCTCATCGGTGCCGGACGACGACATGGACCCTCTGATGCACCTGTTGCTCCCGCTGCTGTTCCTCCTGGCACTCAAGGTGGACGCCAGGAGGGCCGTGCTCCTGGCGCCCCTGGCGGTCCTGCCGGACCTCGACGCGCTCTTCGGGCTGCACAGGGCACTCGGACACAGCTTCGTACCCATCCTGGTGCTCCCGATGGCTCTCCTGGCGTACTCGCATCTGAAGAGGCCGGAGTGGTTCGCCGCGGCCGTCGTCGCGCAGTTCTACCTGGCTTCCCACGTCGTGCTCGACCTCGGGGGGGTCGCGTTCCTGTGGCCCGTGGTCCAGGAACAGTTCTACCTCCAGCTGGGGGTGACCCTGACAGCCGAGGGCGGGCTCTCGATAGGCTTCGAGGCGGACTGGGGCATGCAGGAGCTCGCGGACATGGGCACGACCTACATACTGTCCGACTTCGGGTTCGCCCTGATACTGCTCCTGGCACTCTCAGCTCTCGTGTTCAGGAAGGAGTTCCTGGCGGCCGTCTCCAAGGCCTGGTCGTTCATCAGGTCCGTCCCCGGGCTCCTGAGGAGATGACTGGCGCCCAGGCCGTATATGAACCTACCCATAGGGCGGGAATGCTGGCTGACTCGCATCGGCCCGCCCGCGCTGGCCCCGAACGGCCAGTAGCGTTATCAATCCCGATAACTTGCTGCCGACCGTATATATAGCCCAGGCACGACTTCTACCTAGATGCCGGCCAGCGGCATCGGTGTTGCACTCCATGTCGATACGACCTGAGCATGCGGACACGCCCGGGACCCCGGGAGGCGCCACGAGGGCCCTCTTGGCGTGCTGGGTATGCGCGTTCATGCTCCTCTCATCCATCTCGCTCCTGTCCGGAGACGCGGTCTCCGACCCCGTGGTCGTGGACAACCCCGATGACACCTGCACGGTCGTGTGGGACTTCGACGACCCTGGCGACTACAGCCTCTCTGGCGCGGAGCTCTCCGGGGGCGACGCCCGCCTCGAGTTCACGAACGTGACCGAGGGGGACCACGAGCCCGAGGACTACGCCGAGGGGACCCTGATGAACCTCGACCTGGGATCCATCCCGGGATCCGTCCTCATCGGCGAGACGAGCCCGGACGAGACTTACAACAGCCAGCCGGGCTCGGAGGGCATAGACGCATACATATCGGAGTACAGGTCGACCGACTACTACGGGACCTCCCCCAACCTGCTCCTCGACTCCGAGACCGACAGGCTCGTGGAGGTCCTGATCTGGTTCGATGTGTCCTCGATCCCGAGCCTCGCGACGGTGTCGGACGCGACGCTCTGGCTGTACCAGCAGTCTGGGTCGAGGGGTGACGATGTCGTCGTAGACATCTACAGCCTCTCGACGCCGTTCAACGAGTTCGAGGTGACCTGGGACGAGTGCCAGACGGACACGCCCTGGGCAAGCCCTGGCGGGGACTACGACAACCAGTCATATTGCACATCCACGGTCACGAACGGCGTCGGTTTCGTCGGGTTCGACCTCACTGAGCTGGTCGAGCTGTGGACTGACGGCGTCCTCGAGAATCATGGGCTCATCATGGTGCCCGTGCCCGCGCTCGGGGACAACCAGAAGGCGTTCCAGAGCTCGGACGACGCCACCCCGCCGGAACAGAACCCTAAGCTAATGGTCAACTACTCCGTGCAGGGGGACAACGGCCTGCTGCAGTCCCGCATCATGGGGCCCGGCACCAACGCGACCTTCACCTTCGTTTCGTTCGGGGCTTCCGCGGTCTCGCGGCTGGACGACGACTTCTCGGGCATGGCGGCCCTGCCTGACTGGTCCTGGACGAACGCGCCCGAGTCATACGACATCAATGTGACGAGGCCTGGCTGGCTCCATGTGACGGGCTCGCCGGACACCGAGGTTCAGGGCACGACTGTCACATGCAACTTCATGCGCCAGAACGTCACCGGACACTTCTCAGCGTCGACCTGCATGGAGGACGACTTCAACGAGAGCTCCATGGGGGCCGGCCTGCTCCTGTACGAGAGCGACTCCGACTG
Source organism: Thermoplasmatota archaeon (assembly GCA_030836605.1). Lineage (GTDB taxonomy): Archaea > Thermoplasmatota > Thermoplasmata > UBA10834 > UBA10834 > UBA9653. Next base: position 4,287 of record JAUPMC010000078.1, read on the forward strand.
GATGTACATAGAGAAGGCGCAGCAGGCTACGAACAGCAGGATACGGGTCGTCGTGTGCCAGGGCGGCACCAGCGCCCCCGTGGCCGACCTCGACTGGGCGACGTACTCCAGCGCGCACCTGAGGATGGACAGGAACTCCACAGGTGTCTGGTTCTACGCGAGCGCGGACGGGGCGTCGTACGAGCTGGTGTACCACCACTCGGAAGGGACGTCCCTGGACGACAAGCTGGCCATCGGGCCGTTCATCTACTCCTCCTCCAGCAGCCCGGTCGCGGAGTTCGACCACTTCACTGTGGCGCTCCTCGGGGAGCCCGCGATCGAGGTCAGGGTCAGGCTCGGCAACTCGACCCTGCTTTCGGACGATTCCTGGGAGGACTGGTGGGTGGCCATGGTCGTACCCGGCCCGACCGCCCTGGGGGTCACGGGCAGGTACATCCAGTACCAGGTCTCGATGACTTCCCCGGAGGGCTGGTACACGCCAGTGTTCTCCGACTTCGACTGCTGGTACGAGAGGTACGCCCAGAGTGGGCTGATAGAGACGATGGAGCACGTGCCCACGGACTTCAGCACGTGGCTCGGGATGACCACGGACGAGACCCGCGGGGCCGGGTCCGTGACATACATGTACTCGACGGACGGCGGCAGCATATGGGTCGCCGCGGGCTCCGGTGGGTCGTACTCCATCACGTCCGACGAGCCCTCGTTCAAGGTGAGGATAAGCCTCCAGACCCCTGACACTCTTACATCCCCGGCCGTGCACACGGTCTCCGCGACGCACGTGACGGCCGTGTCATACATGATCGTCGTCGCCCCCGACACGGTCGTCGCGGGCGAGCTCTTCGCGGTCACCATCACCGCCAAGGACGGCTCCGACTACACCATGGAGCACTGGACCGGACAGCTGACGCTCGACGCGGTGGACCTGGACGGGGTCACCCCGCTGGACCCGGATCTGACCGTCACATCCGCATGGATAAGGGAGTACGGCTCGGTGACCGTCCTGGACGAGGCGTACACCAAGG
>JAUPMC010000079.1 GCA_030836605.1 Thermoplasmatota archaeon
ATCAGCGCGTTCGTCGACCTGCCGTATATCTGGCCGCTGCCGCCGCTCGCGATTATGACCGCCTCGGCCATGAACAGCACGAGCTCCCCCGTCCTCATGTTCAAGCAGATGACTCCGCGCACGGAGTCTCCCTCGAGCACGAGGTCCACCATGATCCTGTCCTCGTAGAGCGGCACATTGAGCTTCACCGAGCGCTCCCAGAGGGTGTGGAGCATGTACATGCCGGTCTTGTCCGCCGCGAAGCACGTCCTCGGGTACCCGGCCCCTCCGAACGGCCGCTGGGCGATCTTGCCCTCGTCCGTCCTCGAGAAGGGACAGCCCCAGTGCTCCATCTCGTATATGCACGGCCCGGCGTCCTTCGTCATGAACTCGACCGAGTCCTGGTCAGCCAGGTAGTCGCTGCCCTTGATCGTGTCGAACGCATGCTTCTCCCAAGTGTCGTCCTTGGCCGCGGGGTTGTTCGCCAGGGAGGCGTTCACGCCGCCCTGGGCAGCCCCGGAGTGCGACCTCACGGGATGGACCTGCGATATGATTGCGGTGTCCACCTTGGGGGCGGATTCTATCGCCGCCCTCAGTCCCGCGAGACCGCCACCGATCACCAGTATCTTGTGGTAGTACATCCGGTCAGCCTCCCGTTATGAAGGGGAGCAGTATCACAACGCCCCAGATGAGCGTCGCCATGCCGACGACCCACAGAGCCACATCGATGAGCTTCTTCCTCTTCACGAACATGTCGAAGTCGAACATCACTGTCCTCAGCCCGTTCAGGCCATGGAGCAGCACCATCGACAGCATGCCAATGTCCACGACGATGTACAGCATCTGGTCGAGCCTGACGCTCACCTCGTCGAACGTGATCAACGGCTCCTCGCCCGTCTCCTCGCCCACGCCGATGAAGTGTGCGGCAAGGAGGTGCAACGCCAGGAAGACTATCAGGAGCACCGCGGAGAGCCTCTGGAAGGCCCACGCCCATGTCCCTGCGACCTTCGAGGTCGCTATCCTCTGCTCTGCCATCCTCACGCACCTCCGGCGGGGAATACCAGGTGCCAGATCGCTAGCAGGCCTCCCACGATCAGGACGGCCGCGATGGCCATCGTGACCCAGAACACCAGCTTCTGGCGCCTGATGCCAACGCCCAGGTCGAACAAGACGACTCTGAGCCCGTTCATCGCGTGGTATATCACCACAATCACAAGCAGGAAGTCCATGGCTACGAACAGGGGCTGAGAAGTGGTCTCCATCAGCGCGTTGAAATCCGCGCCGTCCTCAGCCATAGAGGCCGTGGATATGAACGACAGGTGCAGGAACACATACGCGACGAGGACGAGCCCCGACAGCCTGTGTCCAACCCACGCCAACATCCCAGTCTTCATGTTCGTCGGCCAGAACTCGGAGTTCCTGCCGAACAACCACTTGAAGCTGCTTATTTTCATTCGAACACCTTTGCCCGAAATCGCATTCATTCGAGGCGGAGTCTTCGGGACACCAGCACTGCTGCCAAGGCGCCCCTAGCCCCCCTGGGCGCCTAGACACGCGAGATTATACTTAATAGTATCCAACCGAACATGACATGAGCGGATTTCACCGGCCGGGGTTCAATCTTCGTCGGATAACCGTCACACGAATTCCGAAATTCGTCCTCCAGGCTCGATGTTCGTTCAGTCCGCTCAGAGAGCGGGCGCTTCGGGGGGGAGCAGACGGACCGAGCGCCGTCCGCCGAAAAGACGGAGTCACCCGTCATCAGGCCGGCGCGAGGACAGAGTAAAAGTACGTGCAAGAGGATACTACGCCCATGGCCGACATGGCGAAGTACCAGTGCAACGTGTGCGGCTGGGTGTACGACCCGGAGAAGGGCGACCCGAGCCAGAACATCTCTCCCGGCACAGCGTTCGAGGACATTCCTGACGACTGGACATGCCCCGAATGCGGAGCGGGCAAGGATGAGTTCACCAAGATGTGAGGTTTTGCACGGCCATCGAGGGTTGTGACGCGACGCAGGTGCGCCAGATGATATTCCGTCTCGCAATCATAGGGTTTGGCAATGTGGGGCAGGAGTTCGCTAGACTCCTCCTCGCGAAACGCCCCTGGCTCCTCCGCTCGAGGGGCCTCGACGTCGAGGTCGTCGCGATATCGACCAAGTCGCGCGGCTCGCTCATGTCCGAGAGGGCTCTCGACCTCGAGCGGGTCCTCAAGGAGATCGATGAGAAGGGGAGCCTGGAAGGGTACCCCGACTCGCACACCGACCTGCCACCCCTCAGAATCATAGACAAGACCGTCGCGGACATGGTCATTGAGCTCACCACATTGAACATCGACTCTGGCCAGCCCGCAATCGACCACATCACCAGGGCGCTCGAGTGCGGCATGGACGTCGTCACCGCCAACAAAGGGCCAATCGCCTTCGCGTACCACGATTTGAGGGCGGTCGCGCGTTCCCGGGGCGTTCGACTCAGGTTCGAGGGGACAGTGATGGACGGGACCCCGGTGTTCAGCCTCGTCGAGAAGACCCTCCCGGGATGCCAGATCCTTGGCC
>JAUPMC010000080.1 GCA_030836605.1 Thermoplasmatota archaeon
CAGACCAGCCGGTCAACCCGATCACGAGGATGATGCCCGTCAGGTCGATCGAGCCCATGAAGGCCGCGATGATGATCATGAGGACCAGCCACGGGATGGACAGCGAGATGTCATTCAGCCTCATGATGACCTCGTCCTTCCAGCCGCCGACATACCCGGAGTACAGGCCGATGGTGGCCCCGAGGAAGGACGATATGAAGGCCGCGATGACGCCCACGGTGATGGACGTCTTGGCGCCGTAGAGGAGCTGGCTGAACACGTCGTGGCCGAACACGTCCGTCCCCATCAGGTGCTCGGACGACTCCGGCAGCAGCCTCTCGAACTGCCCGTTGATGGTCATGTCGACCTCGTACGGGGCGACATACGGGCCTATGACCGCCATGACTACGAAGACTATCAGGATGCCGATCCCGATGACGCCCATCACGTTCCTGGACACCTGGCGCAGTATCTGGGTGTACTTCTTTCTGTTGAGCGCCGATTTCTCGCGCATCACCGGCAACTGCGACTTGAAGAAGGTCTCGATGTTCATCCCGCTCACGATCACGGCGGCCGCGAGCCCGATGAAGACCAGGAAGGCCGCGCTCCCGGACAGCAACGGGTGCACGAGGTACGCGTCGGACAAGATGGCGAGGACGGCTGCGACGAGGACGGGCAACGATGCGAACGACAGGCCCCAGGCCCGGTCGGTGAAAGTCCCTGACCCGATCAGGTTAACGCTCATCATGATGAGCGCCACGCCCAGTAAGGACATCGGATACAACCAGACTGACCTGGGCAAGCTGAGCGGATAGAGCGCGTCGCCCTCGGGGTATGTCAACACATCCAGATATCCCAGCACGAACAGAGACAGCAGCGTCACCGACATCGCGATGGTGACGAACGACATGATCAGGAGCGCGACCAGCGACCAGTGCCTGCTGGGCGAGGTGGGGCTGCGCGCCCAGGCGAGCGTCCCTCTCGGCGAGTTGTTGACCGCGGCGAGGAGTGCGACAGCGATGACCAGGTTGGTCACCAATGGTATGAGCCAGACCGCGTCCATGGACGAGGATGGGACATCGTCGGAGGACACGATCCGCCAGCTCACGACCCCGACGAACACCAGCATGACCGCCAAGGCCCTGCTGGACAGATACTCCATCGACTCCAAGGCGAACTTCGACGAGCGGTCGAAAGGCCTGAGGCCCGCGAGCATCAGCGACATGCCGGTCACGAGGTATATGGTCGGCATCCATCTGACGACGCCCGCCTCGTCCAGGCCAAGCATGAATGGCAGGGAGAGCACGATGAGCGGCGCGCACGACAGGAACAGGCCGAGCATCTGGTCCCGGATGTCACCCTTCCTGACCAGCAGGAGCGCCACCATCGGCAGGGTCACGCCAAGGACGGACAGCGGGAGGAACCACAAGGGCTTCCCCTCGGGCCACAGGACGCCGCCGTCCGGGGAGACCATGGAGCGCAGCGACTCGATGTATTCGAACAGCATCACGACAACGATGACTATGGAGACCGCCCCGCCGATGGCCGCGAGCAGGTCATAGGGCGGGTCGCCCGGCTTGCGCAGGGACATGAGGTATGAGCAAGTCGCGAGTGAGACTATGATTCCGATGCCCGCGAGCCCAGTCCAGACCCAGTCGTGCCACGTCGGGATGAGGGCCTCCGGCGCCGACACGGCGTCGTTCGTCTCGTAGGCGCCCAACAAGAGCCACAGGCCTATGGCCAGCCCTATCCAGAAGGCGATCTTACCAGCCAGGCTCGACCTCTCGGATAGAAGCACGTACAGATCCGGGAGCTTGCCCTCCACGGGTGAGGCGTTCGTAAAATTGTCCTCTTGGATTGATTGCGATGACATTTCCTCACCCCTCACGCGATCTTTATCCTCGGATCGATGAATATCAGCACGATGTCAGAAAGCAGGTTGGCGACGACGACCAGCACCCCGCCGACGACGATTATGAACTGCAGCACTGGGAAGTCGAGGCTGTAGATGGCGGTCAGCGTCTCGTACCCTATCCCGCGATAGCTGAATATGACCTCGACCTGGTATGCCCCGCCTATCACGAAAGCCAGGCTCATGGCGATCAGGGCGACCATCGGGGGCAGCCCGTTGGGGAACGCGTGATACCTCAGGACCTGGTAATCGGTCAGGCCCTTCGCCTTCGCGGTCATGATGTAGTCCTCGGTCATGACGTCGATGAGCGAGCTCCTCATGACCAGGGAGACGCCGGCCAACGAGCCTATGGCCAGGGTCGTGCCTGGCAGGATCATGTGCTCCAATACGTTGAGTATCATGCCGGGGTCCAATCTCAGGTCGTTCCCGTATTTCAGCACGTCGTAGTACCCGCTCAGGGGCAGCTGAGGCCACCAGTCCATCTCCAGCGGGTAGGATGTGAACAGGATCTGCAACATGATGGCGAACCAGAATATCGGCATTCCGTAGAAGAACAGCAGGGAGCCCGTCGAAACCAGGTCGAAGGCCCCGCCGCGCCTATACGCCGCGTAGGCTCCCACGACCATGCCCAGCAGGAGCGTGATGACCGTGGACAGGCCCACGAGCATCAGCGTCCATGACATGGCCACGCTGATGATGTCTATGACCGAACTATCTTGCATGTAAGAATCGCCCCAATCTAGGGTCACCGTGTTCTTGAGGTAGATCACGTACCGTTCCCAGATGGGGGCGTTGAGATGGAACTTCTCGATCAGGATCTCCCGGACCTCCTTGTTGAACTTCGGGTCCCGGGGGATCATGTTGTGTATCGGGTCCCCAGGCATGAGGTTGATGAGGAAGAAGTTGACAGTTATGATGCCGAATATGGTCAGGAGGGCGAATATGCACCTCTTGAGTATCATCCGTCTGAACGAGCTGCTGGCCATCTTCCGTCACGCCCCCCCGCCCATCACGCCGGCCAAGGTCCCCGACCTGAGCGCGTTGACCTTCTTGACGTATGTGTCCCGGATATCGGCCTTCACCTGCTTCGCGCGGGCCGAGTTCATCTTGTTTGCCTTGACCTGCGCGTCCACGCTCCTCAAGGAGGTGTCCCTGTCCCTCTTCAGCTCCGCGACCATGGTCTTGTACTCCTCGAGGCTCAGGCCCTTCTTGTCGAGCTCCTTCCTGAACTTGCCCAAGAAATACCACCGCGCGAAGACCAAGGCCACGCCAAGGAACACCAGGCCCAGGCTCACGGAGTCCCACCAGTTCCAGACACGAATGACGATATCCCGCGGTACCTTGACCTCCAGCGGCACCTGCATAGAGGCGTTGTGGCCGGGGCCGAACATCCCGTCAGTGTAAGTGACGGTGACATTGAACTTGCCCGTGGAGTTATACACGTGCGACACCAAGACGGTGACCGTGTTGTTCTCCGAGAAGTCCGTGAGGACCGCCATGAAGACCGTGGAGTTGTCCCCGAAATCGATCCAGACTGTCAACGGGTCCCCCTCGAAGTCGTACAGGATCACGGTAATGTTCACGGTCGTGTTAGGGGCCGCGTACACGCCGTGCGACAGCTCGAACAACACGTTCTTCAGGGAGGGCGCGGCGTTCGTCGTCAGGACGTTGAACGCCTTGTACCTCAGCACCGTGTGCCCGCGGTTGTCATCCACGAGGACCGTGATGTTGTACTCTCCGGCTACGGTGTACCTGTGCGTCTGGTAGAACGTGTACACCTCCCAGCTGCCCCCGACCGACTGGTTGGTGGCGCCCTCGCCGTCCCCGAAGTCCCAGGTGAGATAGAGCACGTCGCTGTCGAAGTCGTTGGCCTGGATCGAGAAGAACACCTCGGCGTACCCGAGAGTCGTGTTGATAGTCGGGTTGACTGGGCTCATGGTGATGTTCGCCAGGACGCCCGGCGCGACGTTGTCCTTGACCGTTATCTGGATAGTCTGTGATAGGTTGTTGTAGACCTGCCATGGCTCCATCGCGTCGCTGATGAACAGGGTCACGTTGTAGACCCCGGAGCTGGAGAACGTGTGTGTCACGTTGCGCCACATGGTCGTCCCCGGCACGGTGTAGTCCGTGTGATAGACATCAGTCATGTAGTCCACGCCGGAGTAGCTGAAGACGTAAGTCCAGGTTATCGGGTCCCCCTCGGGGTCGGTCGCGCTTGCGTAGAACGGCAGCTCGTAGCCCGGCGACCAGTCGTTCGACTGGGCGGCGAACGTGCGTGCCGGCTCGTAGTTGCGCGGAGGTGTGATATTGACGGTGTGGTTGGAGTACACCACGTGGCCGTAGGCGTCCTCGAACTTCACGCTCATGTCGAACAGGACGAAGTACGGGTCGAGCGGGTTCAACGAGTCTCGCCCTGGTGACAAGACGATGACCCATGTGTGGTTCTGGGAGATGTACGAGCCCGCCGCCGTGGCGAGGGTCTCGTTCACGGCCAGCTCGGTCCCGTCCCCGAAGTCCCAGGTCGCCGTCACTAGCTCGTTGTCATAGTCCTGAACGACATATGACACCAGCTTGTAGGGGACCTCGTACGTGATATCATAGATGGTCGAGGCCGGCTTGCTCGTGAGCGTCGGGGCCGTGTTGCCCACGACGTAGACCTTGAGCCCCGCCTCCGCCTGCGTCGCGGTCCCGTCGTTGACGAATATCCAAACCTGGAAGTACGTCGTGCCGGTGGTGTCCGTGAGGTTGCCGATGTGATCGTAAGCATAAGTGGTGGTCACGTAGGCCGGGGCCGCCTCCTGGGTGTGGAAATACGGGCTTGACGGGTTCACCGAGCCGTTTGTGAGCCTGTAGTCGAAATAAATGGTTATGTCGAGCATGGCGCCGACGACCGTGCTGGAGGCGTTGACGAAGAACGTGACCTGCTCGTCGACGTACACCCGCCTCGGTGAGGCCGCGGAGGAGATCATGTAGGCGGCCAGGGATTCGGCCCCCTGGCTATCGTCCACATCGGCCTGAGGCTGTCCGCCGAGGTCGATGGCGTAGACTAACGTGAGACAAAGGAGCATCACGACGATGAGGGTCGACGGGACGCGCGCGAGGAAACCATGAGAATCAAACACTCTGGCCAGATGTCCCTCGCTGCTACCGCGACCGTTACGCAATGCTCTCTTCCCCCTCGTGCGGCACACCAAGCCAGCCTGAACATCTGACCGTGCGTTGCGTCCGATGCGCCGTACCAATTCTGCGCCAATGCCGTAACCCTATATAAAAATAACCGACTTGCTCGATAAACTCTCAAGGGCCTGACAGAGGGCTCGGGCGAAGTCGTCCAGCATTCGGCCGTCGACGCGTGCGCACAGGGCCGTCCCGCGGTCCGTCGAGGCGTCCGCGGGTCCGCTCGCGCGGATGCGACCCCGATGCGACAAGAACATATCCATCGACCGCCATCGAGACAATGGCAAAAACACCCGGAGGAACTCGAATGGTCCTTGTTCACCGTCTCGTATCGTTCGCGCTTGCGGCTGCCGTCCTCGTGACATGCGCCTCATCCTTGGCTCA
>JAUPMC010000081.1 GCA_030836605.1 Thermoplasmatota archaeon
AGCCAGTCGCTGAAGGACAGCTCCCCGTCGTTGTCCGAGTTCGGGATGAGGACCGTCTGCACCGTGATGTCGTCGCCGATCTCGTATGTCTCCGCGAGGTCCACGGTCGAGGACACGTCTATCCAGAAGAGGCCGTGGTTGACCTGTATGTACTCGCCGCCGTGCTCCGTTGACGGCACGTTGAACAGTATCCCGAGCGCCGGGTCCGCCCACATGTCGGACGAGTACACGAAGTACATCCTCACCGTGTAGACGGTGACGCCCCCGACGAGCTCCTCGCCGCGTGGGGACATGTCCTGGATCGTGTCCGTGACGGTCTTGATGTCCTGCGCTTCCCAGTCCGCCGGGAACTCGAGGTACTGGTCATATGTCACTGTGGTGCTCGGGTTCTCAAGGTCGTTGAACAGCCTCGTGAAGCCCCCTGCGCTCCTGGTGCCCCCGGCCGCGATCATGACGAACGCCACCACGATGGCCGCCACCAACATGAGCGCCACCATTATCGTGAGTATCTTCTTCTCCATCGTTCACACACTCCTGTCATCCAGCTCTCGCTTGGGGGAGAGACACGTGCTCAACGCTCTTCAGCGCCAGCTGGTCCATCCCTTCCGCTCGGCACCCCACATATGGACATAATGGTACATAATTATTTTGGGCCCAAAATACATGAACGCTGGCCCGCAGGGGGCTCAGAAGCCAGTATCCGCAAAAATGTTCCGAGGGGCGCCCATCACGCCGCCCCGACACTGTGCCGTGGCACCAACCCCACCACACCATCCAACAAGGGCTGCCATCGCTCGTGTCCACCCTTGAACGGCGCCATCGTATATGAAATGTTGCGGAGTCGGACGCTGGCATACGAATTTCGTAACAGACCGCGGACCGGAAAACCTGGTGCAAGGGGTTTGGGGGTTTGCGCCCTGCCGGCGCTCCTCAGTCGCAGGCCGCCGAGGACGCGCGCCTCGAGCCCACGAACACGAGCAGTATGCCGAGCACGAGTGCTATGGCGAACCCGCCGGCCACCGCCGCCCGGGAGTCCTGCATCGCCGCGTTGATCGGGTCCCAGAGGACGATGACTATCAGAGCGAATATCCCGAACAGGAATAGCGACAGGGACATGCCGGGCATGGTCCCGGGCATCCTCTTCCCGGCGGACATGGCTTTCTTTATCAGGATGAACGCCAGGAGTCCGACGACTAGCAAGACCACGGGTATGATCACGAACAGGGCGAGGTTGTCCTCGATCGGGGGCACCCAGCTATAGTACCAGTCTATCATGAGGGCGACCTGGGTCCCTATTATCCCGAGTATGATGAGCGAGACGCCTATGACCCTGAAGTCCATGATGCTCGCGGGCGACTCCGCCGCGGCCGCGGGCGCCTGCTTCGGCTTGGCCTTCGGCGCAGCCTTGGCCTTCGCCTTCGGCTTCTCCGCGGGCTTGGCCTTGACGGGGGCGGGTTCGGGCTCGGCCTCGAAGACGGTCTTCTCCTCGACCTCGATGACCTCCTCGATCTCCTCCTCCTCGAACTCGGCGCCGCACCTCGGGCAGCTGGAGATGTCCACACCGACCATGACCCCGCACACGGGGCACGCGACGTCCTCCTCCTCGTCGGAGGCGACCGGTTGGGCCTTGGCGGGCTGTGCCTTTGTCGGCTTGGCCTTCGCCGCCTTCACTTCGGCCGGCGCGGGCTCTTCCGACTCCTCTTCCTCTTCGAACTCCGCTCCGCAGTAGGGACAGGCGGAGACATCCAACCCGACACTCTTGCCGCAGACAGGACACGCGACCTCTTCTTCTTTGTCATTAGCCATGGAGGCACCTCACAAGGGGGAATATCAGTGCTGGCGGCAACTATTGGATTGGTTATTTAAATAGGTATCTACCGCGCGCACTGGCCTGCGGACGGGCGCGGCCGGAGGGACCGGGCGCGGGGGATACTGGCGCACGCATGACAAACAGATATATGGGCCTACACGCTTCGCCAGGCCGAAGGCGGAATCGGATTGACCGAAGGCCCTGACACGCTGAACAGGATCGTGAGCTTCCTGGAGACCCACAACGGTCAGCGAATCGCCATCGCGCTCTTCTCCGTGGTCGCCACCCTGGTGCTCGTGCTCCTCCCGGGGACGGCGGCGGCGTACGCCTTCGGGCTCCCGTACATGTTCTTCATCCCCGGGTTCGCCGTCGTCCGGCTGTTCTTCTGGAAGGGCACCTCCCTCGAGGCGAGGTTCGTGCTCAGCCTCGGCATATCCATACTCGTCATCATCTTCCTCGGGCTGTTCCTGGTGCTCACGCCCATAGGGCTGGACTCGAACACGACCCGCGTCTCCCTGATAGTGTTCGCGCTCGCCGCGGTGGCCGCGGAGATGGTCAAGAACAGGGACGCGAAGGACGAGCCCGAGCAGAAGGCCCCGGACAAGCACATCGAGCCGTTCAAGTTCGACAAGGTCGTCGCCGCGATGATAGGTACCGCGCTCGTCGTGTCCGGCGTGTGCCTCGCGCTGATCATCACCGCCGAGTACCCCTCGAGGACATACTTCGCCATGACGGAGGACGGGAGCGCCAAGATCAACTCCACCCGCGTGCTCGGGTCGAACATCACGCTCACGATCTAGATGCACAACGGCGAGGACGGGCCGAGGCACTTCTC
>JAUPMC010000007.1 GCA_030836605.1 Thermoplasmatota archaeon
AGCCCGGCGGGGACCGGTCAGTCCCTGGGCAGGAGGCTCTGCCTCAGGGCGTTCGTGATGGGCCAGGGGCTCGACGGCGCGGTAGCCTCGGAGTCGTCCGGGGAACGGGTCAACGCCCTCGAGGCGCTGAAGGTCGTCGCCAGGGCGTCCTCGAAGGACGAGATGGACGCTGGCATGATGGCGATGGACATCGCGACATACCTCAGGGAGCTGTCCGAGATCGAGTCCACCCTCAAGATGCGGCTGAGGCCGACCATATCCATGATGAGGATGACCGCGCACGTCCTGGGGCCGCTCGTGCTCGGGGTCACGTTCGCGATATACGTCTCCCTGGGCTCCGTCGCCGGGGGGTACGGGGACCCTGGCGTCCCGGAGACGATGCTGATGGTCCTCGGGCTGTTCCTGGCGGAGATGAACGCGGTCGTGTGCTATTTCGTGTGGGGCATAGAAGGGCGCTCGGACCGGCAGGAGCTCTCGAGGTCGATAGGCATGTGCATGCTCGTGTCGCAGTTCGTGTTCGTGTCGACGGCGCTCCTGGCGGCCTGACGCGGGCCTACTCGCCCGTGGTGGAGACCGCGACCCGCTCCATGTTCCTCTCGAGGAGCGCCAGCTCGCGCGGCTCGAACGCCCTCGGGTCGACCGGGAGTATGAGCCTCGAGCCGCTCTGGGAGATGTGGTCGTTGACCTGGTCGACCGCCCTCAGAACCTTGTTGAAATCGTTGTTCGAGACCAGGTACTCCAGCCCGTCCAGGAGTATCACGCCGCTCTCGTTGCCCTGGACGAACTTGACCATCGTCTGCGTCAGGATGCCGAGGTTCGTGGGCGATATGACGCCCTCGCCCGCGCGCGTGGCAAGCCAGTATATCGGCGTCTTCTCGAGGCCGTACTTCTGCCTCACGAGGTCGGGGTGCTGCCTGGTCACCGCCATGCCCACGGTCTTGTTCCCCTTCTCGTCCGCCGTCGAAATGAGGTTCGAGAACGCGTCGAAGCTGACCGAGGGCGGGGCCTCCTCGAACACGTAGCACTTCCCGGGGGCCAGGGTGTACTTGCGGCTGACCCCGAGGCCGTTCTCCTTGATGCTTCTCCTCACGCTGGGCTTCTTCTTGAAGAGGAACAGGCTCATCTAACCACTCCACAGGGTCAGGACGGAGCTGAGCGCGAGCTCGTTCGTAGGCTTCAGTAGGAAGTCCTTGGCGCCGGCCTCCAGGCTCTGCCTGATCATCGCCTTGTTGATGACGGAGCTCATGGCGATTATCTTGGCCTTCGGGTCTGCGCTCATGATCTCCTTCGTCAGGTCCACGCCCGACCTGCCTGGCAGGACCATGTCGATGAACACGATCTCCGGGTGGTCCCTCGAATAGGCCTCCAGAGCCTCGTCGAACCCGCCCGCCTCGGTGACTTCCCGGTACCCGGCCCTGAGCAGCAGCTCGGTCATCACCCTCCTGAACGCCTCAGAATCGTCTACGACCAGGATCCTCATCGGAACGCCTCCTCCAGACGCTATGATGAACGTGGCAGGTATTAATCGTTGCTCGGGGAGAAGGGTGAGATGGGCAGGCAATCGGTTTCCTGACGCCAGGCCCTTCCGGAACAGTGTTCAGGAGCACGGTGGCCTCAAGGGTCGCGTGCAACGTAGGAAGGGACTTACAGGCTACCCATCTCAGGTCATTACTCGAAGACGTCGGACTTAAATGTTGCCCCTTTCGGGCTTGGTGCTGGACTGGATGCAGGGGCGCATCCCGGAAAAACAATTATATACTGCATTAGGCATCCATCATAAAACAGCTTTTAGCGCACCGATTTTCGCCGTGGTGTTTGTTCATGACGAGCACTGAAGATGTCAAGAAGGGCACGACCACCATAGGCCTCGTCTGCAAGGACGGGGTCGTCATGGCTACTGAGAAGAGGGCAACAATGGGCACCCTGATCGCCCATAAGACCACACAGAAACTGTTCAAGATCGATGACAACATAGGGCTCACGGTCGCTGGAGTCGTCGGGGACGCACAGACCCTGGCGAGGTACATCACGGCCGAGGTAGAGCTCTACAAGCTCAAGAGGGGGCAGCCGATGACCGTCAGGTCAGGCGCGACGCTCACCTCCAACATACTCGCCGGGAGCAGGTTCTACCCGTACTGGGTCGGGCTCATCCTGGGTGGAGTGGACAAGGACGGGGGCCACGTGTACGCCCTCGACATGGTCGGCGGCGCCATACCGGACGACTATGTCACGACCGGCTCGGGCTCGCCGTACGTGTACGGTGTCCTCGAGGACCACTTCCAGAAGGACCTTAGCGTCAGCGACGGTGTGGACCTCGCGGTCAGAGCGTTGCACGCGGCCATGAAGCGGGACTCCGCCTCTGGCGACGGGTACACCGTCGCCACGATCACGGCCGACGGGTTCACGTTCGTGGACGACAAGGAGATACAGAAGCGCCTGGCCAAGTTGAAGCTCTCCGCGTAGGAGGCTCGCCAGAAGCTCTGGGGCGGCGACGCTGCCGCCGGAAACACCGATTACCATTCAGCTGAGTGAGAACAGATGGGCATAGAGAAAGTTCTAGAAGAAGCGCGGGAAGCGGTCAAGAAGACCATACCCTCGAACATAGAGGTCACGGACATCGACTTCGAGGGGCCAGTCATAGTCATCTACACCAAGAACCTCGAGGAGTTCTCGAACAACAACGACCTCGTCAGGCAGCTCGCCCAGAACCTCAGGAGGAGGGTGGCCATAAGGCCGGACCCGGCCACGCTGGCTAGTCCCGAGAGCGCCGAGGAGAAGATCCGCAAGATCATCCCCGAAGAGGCGAAGATCACCAACATATACTTCGAGGACGACACGGGCGAGGTCACGATAGAGGCGATATCCCCGGGCCTGGTCATTGGCAAGCACGGGGCCATACTGAACGAGATCAAGAAGGAGATCGGGTGGGCCGCGAAGGTCGTGCGCGCGCCTCCGATCCCGTCCAAGACCGTCTCGGACATCAGGAGCTACCTGAGAAAGGTCCAGGACGACCGGAAGGAGTTCCTCCGCAAGGTCGGCAAGAGGCTGATGCGCCAGCGGCTCAACGAGGAGACCTGGCTCAGAGTGACCGCCCTGGGCGGATACAGGGAGGTCGGGAGGAGCGCGTCGCTCCTGACGACCAGGGAGAGCAAGGTCCTCATAGACTGCGGGGTCGCAGTGTCCGCGGACGACAACGGGTCCACGCCTTACCTGAGCGCGCCCGAGCTGATGCCCCTGGAGTCCCTGGACGCCGTTGTCATCACCCACGCGCACCTGGACCACTGCGGGCTGGTGCCAGTCATGTTCAAGTACTGCTACGAGGGGCCGGTCTACTGCACGCCCCCGACGAGGGACCTCATGTCCCTGCTGCAGCTGGACTTCATCAAGGTCGCGGTGGGCGAGGGCAAGAAGCCGCCGTACGAGTCGTCCCACATCAGGGACGTCGTCATGCACTGCATACCGCTCAAGTACGGTGAGACGACTGACATATCCCCGGACGTCAGGCTCACGCTCCAGAACGCTGGCCACATCCTAGGATCGTCCATCGCGCACTTCCATGTCGGGGACGGGCTGTACAACATCGCTTTCAGCGGCGACATGAAGTTCGAGAAGTCATGGCTGTTCAACGCCTCCGTGAACAAGTTCCCGAGGCTGGAGACCCTTGTCATCGAGTCCACCTACGGGGGGTATCACGACATGCAGCCCAGCAGGCAGGAGGCTGGCAACCAGATCAGGGAGATAGCGCGGGCCACGCTGCAGAGGAACGGCAAGCTACTCCTGCCGGTGTTCGCGGTCGGCAGGTCGCAGGAGGTCATGCTGGTCCTCGAGGAGCTGATGAGGAACCACCACATACCCAAGGTCCCGATCTACCTCGACGGCATGATATTCGAGGCCACGGCCATACACACGGCGTACCCTGAGTACCTGAACAGCCAGCTCAGGACCCAGATATTCCAGATGGGCGAGAACCCCTTCCTGTCGGACGTCTTCAAGCGCGTCGACAGCCCGGACATGAGGGAGCGCATCTGCCACGACCCAGAGTCGTGCATCGTGCTCGCGACGAGCGGCATGATGAACGGAGGGCCTGTCATGGAGTACTTCAAGGCCTGGTGCGACAACTCGCTCAACACGCTGGTGTTCGCGGGCTACCAGGCCGACGGGACCATGGGCCGGAAGATACAGAAGGGCTGGACAGACATCACGATCAACGATCGGGGCAAGCCCGTGACCCTCCACATGAAGATGGACATCGAGACCGTGGACGGGTTCTCCGGGCACTCGGACAGGAGGCAGCTCGTGAACTACGTGAGCACGCTCGAGCCGAGGCCCGAGAGGATCATCATCTGCCACGGCGAGGAGTACAAGTGCGCCGAGCTGGCGAGCACCCTGTACAAGAAGTTCGGCATCGAGACGAGGGCGCCTCTGAACCTCGAGACCATCAGGCTCAAGTGACCTCAGTCCGAGAGCCTCAGTCTGGTCCCTTTCTCGCCGAGGAGCACTACCCTGCTGTCCTCTCGCTCCGCGAGCACGTCGACCGAGAGCCTGGAGGCGAGCCTCGACGAGAACTCCTGGACTGACTGGTGCGAGGGCATGTTATCGATGGTCATCCTCGTCCGCGAGTCGCCGACGAACACGTATCCCTTGGACTCGACGAAGGTCGGGTCGCCACGCTCGTCCAGCTTGGCATACTCGTCCTCCCAGCCCAGGTTCCAGTCCTTCACGAGAGTGTGCCTCACCACGGTCCTCGTTGGCAGGGACCCGAGCAGGTCCAGAGTCTCCATCAGGTTGTCCCAGGCGCGGTCGAACTGGGGCACGCAGAGGCGCTTGAAGACTTCCCTGTTCGGCGCGGCGACCGTCACGTACAGCTGGCTGGGCATGCACGAGAGGTCGGCCAGGGCCCGGGGGACGGAGCCGTTCGTGACCAGGAAGGTCGTCATGCCCCTCCTCTTGCACAGCGCGATGAACTCCCCCAACTCGGGGTAGAGTGTGGGCTCCCCCGAGAGGGAGATCGCCACCTGGTTCGGCTGCCTCGACTCCTCCCAGAGCTCAGGGTCGCACCGCTCGTCGCCCTTGAACCCCGACACCAGCGACCTCTGCTCCTGTATGCACCGGTCGAGGAGTTCCTCGGGCTCGGGGTAGCTGAGGCCCTCGAAGCTAGACATCCCGTGGAACCGCCAGCAGAACAGGCACCTGAAGTTGCATATGTTGACCGCGGGGGTCATCTGGAGGCACCTGTGGGACTCGATGCCGTAGAACTCCTCCTTGTAGCAGGGCCTGCCGTGGATGAGCTTCTGGCGCATCCAGTGGCACAGCTTCACGGCTCCAGTCTCACCCACGATCCGGTATTGCTGCTTCTCCAGATGCTCCCTCGTGCGAGCGTCCACCGGTCATCCCTCAGAAATCGCCGAGTCTCCTGGCCCGTGAGGACGGTCTCGGCTTCGCGGCCTTGCCAGACTCCTCTCGGCCTTTCGCCGCGCGGACTCGTCCGGCCAAGGCCGTGACCCGCGGAGAATCAGTATCGCATCCGAGGAGGTACGCGATGTCCCCTTCGTCCAGCTCAGCGTCCACCGCTAGCTTCTCCAGAATGTCATTCTCCCGCCTCGCGAGCAAGACCAGTGAGGGGAGGACGGAGTCGTTGAAGCTCTTCCCTGAAGTGTGGAACTGAGGGGAAAGCTTCTCCTTCAGCGAGCCCCTGGCAGCCGTGGCCCCCTTCGCGCGGGACAGGACGATGAACTGGCTCGGGATCCTGTACTCGCCTGCGTGCCGACGCCCGCCACGCCTCCTGGAGATGGCGACACCCCCGGTCATGAGCGTGCGCGCGTACGACCAGAAGCCGTAGTACTGGAACTTCCTGGTCCTGCCCAGATACACGTCGGCCCTGGAGAGCGCATCGAACGCGGACGCCAGGTCCTCAGGGTCCGTCATCTCCATCGTGATACCGTCCTCGATCCACTTCTCCAACTCGTCCGGCGTCTTGTCGAGGCCGTCTGTCGCGTCATACGCGGCCTTCACAGTGGTTGCGCCGAACATGGCGCCCAGAGATTCGGTGAGGGCTCTCGACTGGTTCCTGTCGGATAGGACGGACGTGTCATCTGAGACGACCTCGGTCCTTCCCTCCACGAGCATCTGCAGGTCGTTCACGGCCGCTCTGATGTCCCCCGCGGCGTTGCCAGCTATGCTCTCCAGAGGCCCTTGCTCGACCGAGATGCCCTCGACGCGGGCAATCCTCGTCAGGACGTC
>JAUPMC010000082.1 GCA_030836605.1 Thermoplasmatota archaeon
GTAGATCGACTCGAGCGAGTCGAAGCCTATGACCGAGAGATAGGGCGCCTTCGTGTCCTTGAGCGCGTACTTGATGTCCTGCCACTAGATGACTAACCTCACATCCTCTCCCACGAGAGATATCGCGTAGGGCTTCGGGGACTCCGACGCCGCGTGCGGCTCGAGTATGCGGACGCTCTTGTCGAACACCTCAGGCTCCAGGAAGCCCACGAGGGAGTCCCTGGACGCCTCCGCCCCGGTCTTCTTCGTGGGCAGCCACGCGACCCCGCGCCCGCGGGACGCGAAGTTGCAGATGAGGGCGTTCTCTATGGACGACGAGGAGACGACGGGGACGCCGGGGCCGAGCTCTATGAGGGTTATCGTGCCCTTCCTCAGGCCGCCGCCCAGCATCTCGTCCAGGTCGGCGTTTCCGGTCGACACACGCTTCTTGTCCGGGTCGTCGACCGTGTCGAACGCCTTCGGCTTGTCCGGCTTCGAGTACCTGCTGTACTCGAACGTCCTGACCCTGCCTCCGAGGAGCGTGTACACGTACTTCGGCTGCCTGATCTCGCAGCCCCTGAGCTTGAGCAGGTCCATCTCCCTGACCCTCCTCCCGGTGGAGGAGTTCAGGGACAGGTACACCACGCCATCGCCCAGGTAGTCCAGGAGCGGGTCCGGGGTCTCGAGCACGTACACGATGTTGGTGCCGCACCCCTCGACGAGGTCCTTCTGCAGCGTGGTGATGAGCTTCGACGGCTGGACGCCGTACTTCTCCGCCAGCGCGTCTATGCTGTCTATGATTATGAGTGTCCTCTCGGGGAGCGCCCTGTCGACGACGTCGTAGGCCATCTCTATCTCCGGCATCATCGACCCGACGGTGACGGTGATCTCGCCCTCGCCCGTGGGCTCCGCGACCGACTCCTCGCCCCCGGCCTCGATGTTCCCCTCGAGCCTCTGCAGCTCCTTCCTCGGGGACCTGACCTTCTCGGTCTTGAGCTCGCCCTTGATCGCGGCCAGGCCGAGCAGGATCTTCTCGACCTGCATCTCGGAGTCAGCCTTCTTCTTCATCTTCTTCCGGGCCTTCAGTATCTCGCCCTCCTTGACCTTCTCAAGGAGCCACGGGAACTGGTTGAACAGGGACTGGTCGGATACCCTGGTCGACATGTAGTAGCTCTGCTGGACCTGGGCCAGCTCCTCGATCATCTGGAGCGCGAGAGTGGTCTTGCCCGTGCCCGCCATGCCCCTGACTATGAGCGAATGCCCGCCGGGGCTCGACAGGAACGTGATTATCTCCCTCGGGAATGTAGCCGTGCCAGTCCGTTCCGCCTCTGCCATCTTGCTCAACTCCTGCTCATACCTCATACGCTCTGAAGGGGGCTCAGCGCTCCTTGGGGGCGAACAGGCCGCCCGTCAGCGCTTCCTCCTCCTCTTCCTCGATCAGCTTGATCTCCTTCCACTCCCCTCCGAAGTCCTTGGTCTCGCCGGTCACCATCTGGAACCGCACCCTGAGCTTCCCGCCTTCGAAGAAGATGTAGGCGTTCTTGAGCTGCGACTGATATAGCACTATCCTCTTGCCCTGCTGCGTGAGCGCCCTCTCGACCCCTTTCAGAAGGCCCACCTTCTCGAGCGCGTGTATCCTCCTGTAGCAGGCGGCTATGGGGATGGCCAGCTTCGCGCTCAGCTCGAGCGCGTGCTTCGGCCTCCTGGCACACGCAACCAGTATCTTGGCGGCGTATGTGTCCATTATCAGTCGTGATGCCTCGATTGGATCCAAGAGGTGCCCTCCGAACTGCGAGCTGGCCGCGGCGCTATCGTTCTATAGCAACACTCGGGGGGGTCTTCCGCGGCCAATCAATCTCAGTTCTGAGAAGCTGAATACACGTCTGGCGTTTAATACCCTTTCGGACGCGGAAGCGGAAACATATTATGACACGTGAGGCGCTCACGGTCGCACGTGGTCCCGGCGGGACCGGAGGGGCTCCAGTGAAGGGCAAGAAGTGCAAGTGCGGATACGCCACACCGGCCAGGAAGCCCAGGTGCCCCAGGTGCGGCAAGGTCGCGTCGGACGCCGAGTGGAAGGATGTCGGCAAGGTGCTCTCGGCCGCCAAGCTCAGGAAGCCCCCCACGGGGTTCGAGGCCCCGATGACACTGACCGTGGTCGAGGTCGACGGGAAGGGCCCGAAGGTCACCTGCTGGACCGAGGACGATGTCGCCGTCGGAGACACGGTCGTCATAGTGGACATGGGCGGGACCTACATCTGCGAGAAGCAGCTGCCCAAGGCGAAGTAGCCTTCACAGCGGTATCGGCGCGAACTCCACCAGGGAGAACTGCGGCCCGAGCGCCGCGACCTTCTCCTTGAGGGCGGCGCGGAGCTCCTCCCCGGCCTTCTTGCCGGAGCCCCTGACATCGACGACGAGCTCGGAGGTCATCTTCTCGTAGTACACGAGCACGTTGGTCCACCCGGACACGACGTTTATGGACATGTCCCCGAGGACCTTCATGACCTCGTGTATCGCCCCTGGCCTGTCTGGCAGGTCTATCCTGACCCTGTGCAGGTGGGAGTCGTCGTTCAGGAACACGACTGACAGTATCCACGACTCTGGCTCCGCTACGAACATGACCGGGCCCGAGTCCTTTCCGAGGAAGTTGACATACGCGTGCGGCAGCTCGAAGACTCCGCCGGAGATCGTGCTCGCCTTCTTCTCGGTTTTCCTCAGGGCCATCGTCTTGACCTTCTCGCTCCCCGGCGCCGCGCCCCTCGTGTACCTGGTGGCCAGGTCGGAGTGCTCGACGTGGAGGCAGTCGACCATGTTCAGGGAGGGGTCCTTCGAGGCCTTGGCGTCCTCGAACTCCTTCTTGAGCGTGGACGAGTCGCCGAAGAACGACAAGTCCACGAGCATCTCCCAGACCATGACGACATTGGGGATCGAGCTGACCGTCTCGGAGTTGAGGATGTCGATGTTCCTCGCCTTCAGGAACTGCGCGGCCTGTGCGAGCGCGCCCGGGACGTCCCTGACATGCATGGTGACGTACGATATCTCCCTGTAGTTCTCGGGGCCGAACGGGGAGAGCACTATCTCGAACGTGCCCTTGCCCTCGGCCTCGTACCGGAACATGGAGCTGAACACCTCGCTGCCGTCAACAAGGCCGAGCGGGGTCCCGATCTTGGGGCTGATCCTGATCTTGCCAGACTCCATCCGTCCGAAGTCCACGAGAGTCATTTCTCTCTCCTCACGTGTCGGATAAGCGAATCACTGAGATAAAGATGTTGAATTGTCGTTCACGCTTTGGGCGAGAAAATGTACAATGTTGGTACCCGCCTCTTGAGCCCGGTCCAGTAACCGCAGCCCTTGCACCTGTACCCGCGCGTGACCGTGCCACCGTAGACGGTCAGGTTCTTTATCTTCTCCGTGCGGCCCCCGCAGACGGGGCACAGGCCCGCGGAGGTCTTCTCGTCAGACTCTCGGGCCCTCATCTCGATGGTGACTAGCCCGCTCGCGAGGGCGATGCGCCGGATCCTCGGCTCGCTCACGGAGTAGTCGGGGTCGTGCCTGCGGAGCTCCCTCATGACGAGCTCGGCGAACTTCTTCTGGGAGTTGATGACCCCGTGCCTCCGGAGGGCGTCCTTGATAGCTTCAAGGATCTCGGTGTCCGAGGGCTTCCTGTACGCCATCGGCTACGAATAGCCATCCGTTTACGAATACCTTTCCACGTGGGGTGTCGCACTATTCGAAGTCGTTGCCTCGAAAGGCATATATCATCGCAACCGATAACCGCGGAACCAGTGAGAGGCATGAGAGCGAAAGTCATCATCATGGGGGCCGCGGGAAGGGACTTTCAGAACTTCAACGTCTACTTCCGCGACAACGCCAACTACGAGGTAGTGGCGTTCACGGCGACGCAGATACCGAACATCGATGGACGGAAATACCCGGCGAGCCTCGCGGGGAAGCTGTACCCTAGGGGTATAGACATCTATCCCGAGAAGGACCTCGTCACCCTCATCAAGAAGCACAATGTCGAGCAGGTCGTCTTCGCATACTCCGACATAGCGCATGTCGATGTCATGCACAAGGCGTCCATAGTCAACGCCGCGGGCGCCGACTTCAGGCTCATGGGCGGAAACCAGACCGCCGTCAAGTCCAAGGTGCCAGTCA
>JAUPMC010000083.1 GCA_030836605.1 Thermoplasmatota archaeon
AATAGCCTTCAGGAAGGGTGAGCGGAAGCCATACGAGCCGGAGACGGCGATCTCCCTGGACACGAACGAGAGGAGCCTCGACGGCGTGTTCGTGAAGGGCGGCGTCTGCACTCCCTCGAGAGTGTTGTTCCCAGAGGTCGCCGAGATCCAGGCGCGGCACCACGACCGTAGGAAGAGGCTCCAGAAGAAGAAGGCGCATGACCGCCGGACAGCCAAGAGGCTGTGCGACAGGGAGGGGAGGAGGGAGCGAGCGAGAATCCAATATCGCATGCACTAGGTCGCCAACGCGGTCCTCGACTTCGCCGAGGAGAACAGGTCCGCGGTCGTGCTCGAGAACCTGAATGGTTTCTCCAAGCCGAGGAGGGGCAAGTCCCTGAACCGGAGGCTGAGCCTGTGGCCCCGGAGGAAGCTCCACCAGTACATCGAGTACAAGGCCGCGTGGAGAGGAATCCCGGTGCTCAAGGTGGACCCGTACAACAGCAGCAGGAGGTGCCCGACATGTGGGAAGATACAGTATTCCCGAATGGGCGCCCGGTTCGAGTGTGAGTGCGGCTGGCGTGTCGACAAGCATATCAACGCCGGCGTCAATCTGCTGCAGACAGCCTTCCCGGAAGGGGAGGCAGGGGGCTTATGGTTCAGCCCCGGCGCGTTCCAGCATGACGTGATGATGGTCCTCTACGACCCCGTGAGGGGCGCACGGCCGGAGCCGAATGGGACGAGTCCGAAGGCGGGTGAGGCCTGACGGTCCACCACCCGACTTTTGACAGAACCGCCGCCCGCCCTTGCGCGAGCCACTACTTCTCGTTGAACTTTATCAGGGTGGCCGTCCTCAGCACGCCAGGATATGACCGCAGCTCGTCTATCCTCTTGTTCAGCTCGTCCAGGCTGTCCGCCCTGAGCCTGACCGCCACGTCGAACTCCCCTGAGCACTCGAACACGCTGTCGGAGATCTCCATGGCCTTGTCCTTGACGGCCGACGTCCTGCCCACATGGGTGTCTATGAGCACGATGCCCTCGAAGCCGACTGGCGTCGTCTCGATCGTGAACTTCCGGATGATGCCTTCACGGACGAGCTTCTCTATCCTCGCCCTGACAGCCCTCTCGGTCAGGTTCACGTGTCGGGCGATCTCGGTGTTCTTCATCCTCGAGTTCCCTCGGAGGAGATTGAGGATCTTGATGTCCGTGTCGTCCATGGAACGGGGGTATGTCGTTCCTATTTTCGTACCTTTCGCTTGAAACCTGTCGAAAACGGTCCCCCGGACGGGGCCGGTGAGGAAGAACGCGCTCCCTCGACCGCCGGCCAAGGGAGTCGTGTCTGGGGTTTGAGGTCCTCAGATCTTCTGGAGGATGTATATCGTCGCCTCGTCGTCCTCGGTGGGCCTCTCGGAGAACTTGTAGAGCTTCCCGAGCTTGTTCATGAGGTCCTGCCGCCTCTCGCCTGGCTTCGCCTCAAGGTCGTACTCGAGGAACGCGAGGGGGACCTGCTTCAACTTCACCGTGTTCGCGATCAAGACCTTCGCCCTGAACCGCACCTTGGGGCTCTGGACCTCGACGGTCTCGTCGGGGGAGTACTTCAACTCGCCTCTGTGAACCCTTATCGTGGCGAAGACGCGGTCCTTCAGTTTGTCCCAGTCCTGGGAGAACTTCATGCTTCTGTTGGTCATGTGGCTCACTTCGGCACTCCTTCATGCGTCCCGCTTATTAATCGTTGTGGGACTGCAATGCATCTGGAGTACCGGATATAGGCGTCGGGGGTCGACCCACGGACCGCGGGAAAGCCATTTATCGCCCCGTGATATCTCCCGTCCACGATGTCCGAAGAGAGGGCGCGCCGCGAGGAACCAGTCGAGATAGTCGCCCACGACCCCGCCTGGCAGGTCAAGTTCGAGGCGGAGAGATCCGCGATCACCGAGGCGCTGGGCGCCATCGCCCTCGAGGTGCACCATGTGGGAAGCACGGCGGTCCCGGGACTGGCCGCGAAGCCCATCATCGACATCCTCGTGGCGGTGGGGTCCCTCGAGGATAGAGGCGCTCTCGGGCGTGGCCTGTCGGCCCTAGGATACGCGAACGTCCCGCACGACGATGACGGCAGGAGGCTCTTCTTCTGGAAGGGGGTGCCGCGGGCGTTCCACGTGCATGTCGTCAAGCTGAACAGCTGGACCTACTGGAGGCACCTCGTGTTCAGGGACATGCTCGTGTCGAGCCCCGAGCTGAGGGCCGAGTACGGGCGGCTGAAGCTCGAGCTCGCCGGCAGGTTCAGGGAGGACCGAGAGGCCTACACGGAGGCCAAAGGGGAGTTCATCGAACGCGTCGTCGCGAAGAATGTCCGGGGGAAGTGAGGCGGGTCACCCCGAAGACCCTGTCCGTGAAGAAGGCTCGATGTGGGCCCAACCGGATTTGTGCCCACTGGAATGACTGGCTCGGCGTCGGAGGGTACGACACCCCGAATATATGGCATCTTCGGAAGGGTATCGGAAACGAGGGGTTCGTAGCCCCTCACAAACCCTTTTCATTCCCCTCTCTATGGACTCTTCCTTCAATGCCGAAGATTGCTGTCGAAAGTCATTCGTAAGATGACTGGAAGGCGCAGAGTATTTCAATGATGACGGTGATTGGATGGGCGGGTGGACGAACGGATCCAATAAGAAAGACCGCAATGATTGTAGGAGTGTTGTTTGCAGTTGCGACGATTGCGGGAACGATTGGTGCAATCTTCATAGGGCCTATTACGGATGATCCAGATTACCTTGTTAACACTTCTGCACATGAAAACGAAGTGGCATTGGGAGCGCTCCTTACCTTGATTATGGGAGTCGCAGTCGTTGGTATTGCGGTTATGATGTTTCCCATCCTCAAGAAAGTCAATGAAGGTTTGGCTCTAGCGTACGTTGGCTTCAGGACTCTTGAGTGCGTAATCTTGATAGTCGTGGCAATGAGCCTACTATCGCTATTGACATTAAGTCAGGAATATGTAGAGGCGGGAGCTTCGGATGCCACCTCTTTTGAGGCTCAAGGCGCTGTATTGCTTGCACAGCAAGAGTGGTCCAATATCCCAGTGGATATTGTTTTTGGCCTTGGTTGCCTGATGCTTTACTATCTATTGTATCTGTCAAAACTCGTTCCTCGACCATTGTCAGCTTGGGGGTTTATTGGAGGAGCACTCATGTTAGTGACAGCCCCGCTGGGTGCGTTTGGCGTTATCAGTTTTCTTGATGCGCCCTCTATCTTGTTGAATCTCCCAATAGCCGTGCTTGAAATGGTTCTGTCGGTGTGGCTGATAGTGAAAGGATTCAATCCATCTGCAATCACTTCCTTATCTACCAAAGGATAGGTAAACTTGACAAAATGAGCACATCTGAATCAATGAAGGAGGCGTGTAGTGGAACTCACGTGGAGCGGTAGGGCTTTAGTCGTGACGTTGCTCTTTCGTTCGATCTTTGGAGGGTATCTGATAGGAATGGATCAATACCGTTTTGATGATGCTGACAGCGCGTTGTCAGTCCTGTTGATATATGGCTTGATAGGAATCTTCGCAACTCTGTTCCTCTTAGGCAGAAGATATGGGCTCTTGGGCATAATAGGTCTTGATGTCATTTTCATAATGTCACAGTCTGTTTTCACAATCGCTGCTCTAGGTAGAACAGTGGATCCAGGCTTGCATGACCCGCTTACGAATTGGTGGACAACGCTGCTAATGTTCCTGTTCTCCATACTGACGCTCACATTCGCTTTCAAAACCTACAGAGAAACCGGACAAAAGACTCCTTCTTGTTCCGGACAGGAGCCTTGATTATCCAATAGACAGCGAGGCTGGATACGATTAACAAAAGGACAAGACTGGCCAAAGTGCGGAGTCCAATGTTGTCAGCGCTCGACGCGGTGCTCGACAGGCTGAAGCGGGAGAGCGGCATCGGCTTCAAGGGGCATCATACGCTCAGACGCACGGGCGGGCGCCTCATGTGGCAGGAAGGCGTGGCAATCGAGACCGTGGCGTCCATCATGGGCCACGAGACGACCGAGATGACGCTCCGCCACATCGGGGTGAACCTCGACGACCGGGCCAAGGCGTTCCAAACCGTCAGGGAAGCGCGCATCCAGCGCGCAAAAAGCGTGGAAATCGTACCTTCGGAGCAGGGACCAGGGGTTTGAGTGGGCCCAACCGGATTTGAACCGGTGACCTCCCGGTTATCAGCCGGGTGCTCCAGCCAACCTAAGCTATGGGCCCCTGTGGCTCTTGCGTCATGCGGTGATTGGGATAAAATGGTTTCCATCCTGGAAAATCGGGGTCAGCCGTCCAGTTGGAATGTCTCGTAGCGTCCGGTGCACGGCTTCCCCCTGCACACGTGCGCCCTCAAGCGCGTCAAGTCGTACACGACGGAGAAGATCGTCTCGGACCCCTCCAAGGGATGCACCTTCGGGTTCGCGTGCCGGCAGATGGACCCCGGCCTGTTCACGTGGTCCTTGAAGATTGACGCGATCGACTCGACCGTGACCCTGCCCAGCTGCCCCTCGATGAGCCGCGCCGCCCGGTTGTACCTGAACGTGGAGCACGAGGTCCAGCTCGGGTCCTCCTCGAACCTGCGCATCTTGTCCGCCGTGTAGTGGTTCGTGTGTACGAGATACCCGTCGTGGGCGTATATCGCGGCGAAGTCCGTCGCCGACCCCTCCAGCGAGTATATCTCCCCGTTGCTGTCCGAGCAGATGTTGTTGTAGCTCGAAGCCCTCCCCTCCGGCATCGCCGACTCGAGGGCCTCGCCTATCCTCCTCGACTCCAGGACCTTCCTGACAGGGAAGACCTTGGGGATGCCGACGCGGACATCGTTCGGGCTGAGCGCGTTCCCAGTGAGGCTGATGCCCGCGTTGTTCATGCCCGAGGACGGCAGGAGTCCCGCGTACGCGGTCGTGACGAACTCCGGCTTCTTGCTCGGCTTCGCGTGCAGGAGAACGACCGCGCCGAGCTGGTCACCGGACCAGTCCTCATTGTGGCCTATCAGGACATCGCCTTCGAGGGTAACGTCACCGTTCGTCGCGACGTCCGTGCAGCCCTTGAAGCCCGTAGGCGAGAGGAGCTCGTGACAGCAGAGAGTGAAGGCGTCCTCGAACGGCATCTTCGCGCCATCGGAGTAGCCCCTGATCTCCTCGACGAAGTCAGGGTAGAACGCCTCCGCGTGGGGCAGGTAGAGCTTCCCCCTCGAGACGGCCTTGGCCCAGGACATGCCGGTGTAGTGCTCGATGCTCTCTGCCATGCTCGACCTGTATGCCTTGGCGAGCTTCGCGCACTTGTGCCCGGCCTGCCTGCCCATGTCGAACGGCTTCCCGCTGACCTCGACCACGGGCAGTCCGCATTTACCCTTCATGGTGGAGACCGGAACGCGGTCGCGCCTAAATAACCTGCGATGGGATGTCAGAGGTCATGAGGGACCGAGGTGAGCGCCTTCTGGACCTGCTTCCCCACCTTCTTCTCGGACTCCACGGTTATGCCGGACTTCGTTATCATCATCGGCCTCGGCTGAGTGTCGTGCGCCGAGCCCCTGAACTTCTCGACCCAGACGCATCGTTCCATCTTCGAGCCCGTCATGACCTTGTGGAACCTGATTATGCCCCTCGAGAGGAACATCTCCGGCTCGAGCGCCTCAGGGTCGTCGAAGTCCGTGACCAGGAGGCTCGTGAGGTTCGCCTCCGACAGGAACCTCAGTAGCGACACTATCCCGGTGTCGATGTCCTCCTCCCCTCCGGAGAGGCCTTTGAGAGATGTCAGCGAGTCTATCACGAGCCTGGAGTATTTCACTTCCTGCAGCTCCTGCCTCAACATCAACTGCAGGGACTGCGGCGAGAGGTCCGGGGACATCTGCTTCATCGTCTCGGTCTTGGAGTCTGCGCGCGCCTCCCTCAGGGACCCGACCGATCTTTGGGCGGCCACCTCGACCAGGGAGACCTTCCTGCTGTAGGCCTTCGCGGCGGGGTGCACGTCCAGTATCCTTATCTTGCCGACGTCCCACCCAAGGAACCGCACATTCTCCCTGAGCTCGGCCGGCGGCTCGTCGATCGCCACGAACAACGCACGCTCACCCTGCCTCACGCCTTGCTGCAGGAACTGCACGCAGAACGTCGTCTTGCCCGTCCCGTGCCCGCCAGCGACGACGTAGGGCCTTCCGGGGATCAAGCCGCCATGGAGCATCGTGTCGACGCCTGTGACGCCCGTAGGCATCCGGTGTTGGTCCTGGGCGCTCATCCGGAAGACTCACCTCCGTCGCCATCCTCCGGCGGTGGGGGCGGTGGCATCTCCTGGGGCGGACCAGACTCGGGCTGGGGCGGCGCCGGGGTCCCCGGCGCCTCCGCCTGCTTCGCCTCGCCCGTCGGCTCCGTCGGAGCCTCCGTCGTGGGCTCCTCATCTTCAGGACAAGGCTTCTTCGACTCTCCCCGTTTCTTGGGGGCCGCGACTTTTACGGTGATTCCCTCGTCGGAGAGCTTCAGAGGCCTCACGGAGTGGTCGTGGCACGAACCCCTGAACTTCTCGATGTTGATGGCTCTGACCAGGCCCTTGGGGTCGAACCATTTGTGGAGCCTCAGCTCTCCCCTCGCCATTTGGGACTCTGGCGCGGTCCGTATCTGCTCCGGGAGCTGAACGGTCAGGATGGTCGTCGTCCCGAGGTCTGAGAGGAGCCTGAAGAACGACTGAAGCGCGAGGTACTCCTCGCTCGTGCGTATGTAGAACCTCCTGAGGGACGTGACCGAGTCCACGACTATGCGTGAGTACTTGGTGACCTTCATCTCCTGCTTCAGGATCTCCTGGATGGTGTTGACGGATATGTCCGCCGGGCCCTTCTCCGAGGTCCTCCGGATAGCCGCCGGGAGCATCTTGAAGGTCGTCACCTTCCGCTCAGTGGACACGTCCCTCACCGGGGTCTTGTCGTAGCTCAGGATGTCGGATGTCGCATCGAAGACATGTACGGCGGAGATGTCCCACCCGAACGATTCCATGTTGGCCTTGACCTCGTTCGGTGGCTCATCAATGGCGACATAGAGGACCTGCTCCCCCGCCGTGACGCCCTCGATCAGGAACCTCATCGCGACCGCGGTCTTGCCGGTCCCCGCTGTCCCCGACACGATATATGGCCGCCCGGGGATGAGTCCTCCCTCGAGCATGTTGTCGATGCCGGGTGTCCCTGTCTTCACCTTCTCCTTGATCATCTAAAACCTCGCACGTCCGGAGAAGCCGGTAGGCGCAGTGCAGAGATTGACCATCATTAATCTTTAATCTTTGCCCGTAGGTTCTCCTCCCTACAAGCGAGCAGCTCCCTGGCGTCGCCAAAGGCTGATAAGCTTATTATATCGTCCACCGTTTCTGTGAGCAAGGACGACCTCACATGCCAGTCATCAATTTCAGCTACTCGGACCTGTGCGGGCTCCTGGGCTGGGAGCTCCCCAAGGCCGTCCTCAGGGAAAGACTCCCGATGATAGGCGCGGACCTCAAGTCCGCGGAGGACGGCAGCGACGAGATGTCGTTCGAGTTCTTCCCGGACAGGCCGGACCTCTATTCCGTCGAGGGCATCGCCAGGGCCCTCAGGGCGTTCATGGACCGCGAGCCGGGGTTGAGGTCGTACGCCGTCGGCTCGTCGGACGTGGAGCTGAGGGTGGACCCGTCCGTCGCGTCAATCAGACCACACATATGGTCATCCCTCATTGAGGGTGCCGATGTCGACGACCTCCTGATCCGGTCGATGATGGACCTTCAGGAGAAGCTCCACGTCACGCTCGGGCGGAACAGGAAGAAGGTCGCGATCGGCCTGCACGACTTCTCCGCGGTCAGTCCGCCGTTCACTTATAAGGCTGTCCGCCCGGACGAGGTCTCCTTCGTCCCGCTCCAAGGCGATTCGGAGATGGACCTCGCGCAGATACTCGCGAAACACGAGAAGGGGCGGGCGTACGCGCATGTCCTCGAAGGAAAGGACCGGTACCCCGTCATAATCGACTCGTCCGGGGAGGTCCTTTCGTTCCCGCCGGTCATAAACGGGGTCAGGACGACGGTCACCGAGTCCACGAAGAGCATATTCGTGGACTGCACGGGCACGGACCTGAACGCCGTCGTGAGCGCGGTCAACATCGTCACGACCGCGCTGGCGGAGCGCGGCGGGAAGATACGCACCGTCAAGGTGTCCCGCCCGGAGGGGGTCGTGAAGGCCCCGGACCTGGACCCGAGGACCGTCGACCTGGATGTCGACTACGTCAACAGGTGGATAGGGACCCGGCTGAGCGCGCCCGAGATGTCCAAATGCCTCATGAGGATGGGGCACGGCGCGACCGTCACTGACAACGGGATAAGGGTGCTGGTTCCGGCCTACAGGGCGGACGTACTCCACCCGGTCGACCTGGCCGAGGACGTCGCCGTGGGCCACGGGTTCGAGCGGTTCGGCCACTCGTTGCCTGGACGGTCCACGTTCGGGACGGAGGACGAGGTGATAGGGTTCTCCGCGAGACTGAAGCCCGTGTTCATGGGGCTCGGGTATATGGAGGTGGCGACGCTGTCTCTCTCGAGCGCAGCGGAGCAGTACGACGCCCTGGGCCTCGAGAGGGACCGCGCGGCGGTCACGATCGTCAATCCCGTCACTGAGGACCACGAGGTCCTCAGGGCGTCCCTGCTGCCCAGCTTGCTGTCGATACTGAGGAAGAACAAGCACCGCGAGCTCCCCCAACGCGTGTTCGAGGTCGGGGAGGTCGTCCACGGCACCATGAACAGGGCGCTGGCATCCGGGATCTCCATACACCCCAAGGCGAGCTTCACTGAGGCGAAGTCCGACGTCCAGTCGGTCATGCAGGCGATAGGCCTCCAGTGCGATGTGGCGGCCGCTTCCCATGGGGCGTTCATCCGAGGGAGGTGCGCCCAAGTCCTGAGCGGGGGCGCGCGCGTGGGCGTCTTCGGCGAGGTGTCCCCCGCGACCCTGTCCGCCTTCGGCCTGGGATACCCCGCGGCGGCGTTCGAGTTGGACATCGAGACGCTCCTAGGCCTGCGCTCACGATAGGCCCCTGCGGTAGAAACGCTCTTATCACGGCAAGGCCTCATGCGGACTCGACAGACGCGGATGCTGAGGTAGCCAAGCCCGGATCACGGCGCCAGCCTTGAGAGCTGGTGGTACTACGTACCTCGGGAGTTCGAATCTCCCCCTCAGCGCTCCCACCTCCTGGGGAACACTATAAATACTCTGCATCATGGTTATTGAGCAACCCCGCTCCAGGACGCCTCAGGAGGGCCTTCCCTTGATATCCGTGCTTCTCGTCGACGATGAACCGCAGCTCCTCGAGCTGACCAAGTTCTTCGTTGAGAAGACTGACAGAGACATTAGGGTCGCCACCGCGTCATCCGCGAAGGAGGCGATCGCGATGATGGAGGCGGGGCCGTACGACGCGATCGTCTGCGACTATCAGATGCCCGGGATGGACGGCCTGGAGTTCCTCAAGATACTGAGGAACCAGAAGAACGACATCCCGTTCGTGCTCTTCACGGGGAAGGGGCGCGAGGATGTCGCAATCGACGCGCTGAACTCCGGGGCGGACTTCTACCTGCAGAAGGGCGGGGACCCGAAGTCACAGTTCGCCGAGCTCGCGAGCATGATCAAGGCCTCAGTCGCGACAAGACGGGCGGAGTGGGACCTCGCCGTGAGCGAGGAGAGGTTCAGGCTCCTGGCCGAGAACTCGAAGGACATCGTGTTCAGGTATGTCCTCCGCCCGGAGCCCCACTACGAGTACATCTCCCCCTCCGTGATGTCCATAGTCGGCCACTCTCCAGAGGACTACTACGCGAACCCGCACCTCGGCTGGGAGACCATCTGCCCGGACGATCGGCCCCTCCTCAAGAGGATGCTCGAGGGAAAGGACCTGCCCTCAGGGCCCGCGATCGTCCGGTGGCGAGCGAAGGATGGGAAAGAGGTCTGGACAGAGCAGAGGCTCACGTGGGTCAAGGACGACGCGGGCGAGGTGGTGTCTATCGAGGGCACCGCCATAGATGTCACGGACCGGGTGAAAGCCGAGCAGGACCTCAAAGCGAGCGAGGCGCACTACAGGTCCATATTCGAGACTGCGGGGAGCGCGATGGTCATCATCGATGAGGACGGCACCCTGCAGTCAGTCAACTCGCTCTTCGAGAAACTGTCCGGCTATAACAAGGCGGAGACCGAGGGCACGATGAGGTGGGACGCCTTCATGGACCCCTCCGATGCCGCCAAGCTCGCGCACGAGTACATGGCGAGCGGCGCAGACCCCGAGTCCGTCCCGAGGGGGTACTCGTTCATAGCGAGGGACAAGTTCGGCTCCGAGATGGCCCTCACCGCCTATGCGGCGACGGTCCCCGGCACAGGCCGGACCGTGGTCTCCATAGTCGACGAGACGGAGCGCAGGCGCTACGAGGACGCGATGCAGCAGGTGGGCAAGAAGATGGACCTCCTCGCGAGGATCACGAGGCACGACATCATGAACCAGCTCGCGGTGCTATACGGGTACCTCGAGCTGGCGCAGGAGCGAGTGGCCGACCCTGACATGCAAGCGCTCCTGGCCAAGGCGAGGAGCGCGAGCGAGTCCATCAAGAGGCACCTCGAGTTCGCTAGAGACTATCAGAACATGGGCAGGAAGAGGCCCCAGTGGATAGATGTGCAGGCCGCGTTCAGGAGGGCCGCGTCCAACATCGAGCTCAAGGGCGTGAGAGCCGTCGCGGAGCTGACAGACATCGAGGTGTTCTCCGACCCGATGCTGGAGAAGGTGTTCTACAACCTGATAGACAACTCGCTCAAACACGGCGAGAGGACCACCAAGGTCGCGTTCAGCTACTCCATCGGCCCCGAGGGCATGCGCCTCGTCTACCGGGACGACGGCGTGGGGGTGCCGCCGTCGGACAAGACGACGATTTTCGAGCGGAGCACCGCGGACCGCGAGGGGCGCAGGGGGTACGGGCTCTACCTCGCGAGGGAGATACTCGGGATAACTGGGATCACCCTGTCCGAGACCGGGGCCTACGGGGAGGGCGCGAGGTTCGTGTTGTCCGTCCCGAGGGGGAAGTACAGGACGAAGAGGGAGCCCGAGACACGGAGACACGCGAAGAGGCCGAAGAAGGCGTGACACCGTCCCGGACGTAATACTGACCGGCCCGTCCGAGCGGATGTGCCTACTTAAAGGGTTTCGAAACGTTCTTTACACACTGACCGAATAGATTCCGGTCTGTGTCCCGGGCAACGGATGGGCCGGCATGTGCCGCGTTCGAGAGAGGAAATAGGGGGGAGAAGGTGCCTCTGAGAGGCACAGACCGTCCGACGGGCGTTTTGAGACATGACCGCTTGGAGGCCGGTTCGTTTGGAAGTTCCTTCTGCGAGCGAAGGCGCGGGCCCGTACAATCTGGGCCGCGACCCGACATCCGGACACGATCGAGACTACGGGGGAGACCGTAGAAGCGGTGGACCTCCGACCGCGGCGCCAAAGCCGTCGGCCGGAACCCCGCAAGCCTTTTTCTCCCTCCGAGCGCTGTTTTCATCAAGCGAAGCCGCGCCCGGGGAGGAAAAGCGACATCCACAATATGTTTATGTGCGCGCAGACGCATGTTGATCACTGTCCGCGAGGACCGAGGGATGGGACCCTATGTGCAGATTCAGCTATAGCAGCGGCGCGTGTGCGAACCGCCATGTCGAGAGCCTGAAGTGCGTCGGCGAGGACAACTGCCAGCACGCGCAGACTAACATGCTCATGAGGAAGGGGTCGACGGGTCCCTCGGGCGAGTGCGGCTTCGACAAATGGCTCGGGCTCTACTGCGAGAGGCACGGCAGGTTCTTCTGCCCGGGCAAGGAAGGCTGCGCGACGCCGGAGACATACATGAGGCATTTCGAGGCGCATCAGGAATCCCTAGCGCGCGTCAGGCCCCGGGAGGGATGACCTTGCACTGCAGGCATCTCGCGAAGGATGGCATATGCACCGGCAGGTACGAGGGCTACGCCTGCATCAAGGAACAATGCTCGCTCGTGAAGCAGTCCAAGAAAAGATCGGAAGAGCGTCG
>JAUPMC010000084.1 GCA_030836605.1 Thermoplasmatota archaeon
AAGGGCATCAGGCACGAGACTGGCCAGAAGGTCCGCGGCCTGAGGACTAGGTCCATCGGCAGGACCGGCATGACCATGGGAGTCTTGAGGAAGAAGGAGGGGCCGGCCCAGGCAGGAGAGGCTGCGCCGGAGAAGAAGGAGTAGTGTGACCGATGGGCGACCCCAAGTTCTCCAGAAGGAAGTACGAGAAGCCGTCCCACCCGTGGGAGGGCGAGAGGATCAAGGCGGAGAACGAGCTCCTCATGAAGTACGGGCTCAAGAACAAGAGGGAGCTCTGGAGGGCGCAGTCCTTCGTCAGGACGCTGCGCGCACAGAGCAGGGACCTCCAGGCCCGCGTCAGGACCGGCGACAAGCAGGCCGAGGTGGAGACCAAGGAACTCCTCCAGCGCTGCGCGAGGCTCGCGCTTCTGCCGGCCGACAACGCGACCCTGAACGACGTTCTCGCGCTCAACACCGAGGCGGTGCTCCAGAGGCGGTTCCAGACGGTCATATACCGCAAGGGGCTCGCGTTCACGCCGAAGCAGGCGAGGCAGTTCATAGTCCACGGGCACGCGTCGATATCAGGCAGGAAGGTCACGATACCTGGCTACTTCGTCAAGAGGGGCGAGGAGGACCAGATCAACTACCACCTGATGTCCCCGATATCCAACGAGCTGCACCCGGTCAGGCCAAAGCCCGAGGACCTCCAGAAGATCAAGGAGGCCGCGGAGGCCCCGAAGACCGAGGAGAAGGATGAGATCAAGGTCGCGAAGCCCAAGCTCATGAAGATCATCAAGACGGAACTGAAGGAGGAGAAGGAGTCCGAAGCGGATGTCCCGGAGCCTCCTCCAGAGCAGGAGGGATGAAGACATGGGCAAGTGGGGCATAGCTCACGTGTACGCGAGCTACAACAACATCATCATAACGGTAACGGACCTCACCGGCGCGGAGACGATCACAAAGGCCACGGGTGGCATGGTGGTCAAGGCCGCGAAGGACGAGGCGTCCCCGTACGCCGCGATGAAGGCGGCCGAGAAGGTCGCTGAGATCGCGAAGGAGAAGGGGATCGACAGCATACATGTCAAGGTGCGCGCTCCTGGAGGCAACAGGTCGGCGTCGCCAGGACCGGGCGCCCAGGCAGCGATCAGGGGGCTCGCCAGGGCGGGGCTCAGGATCGGCAGGATAGAGGACGTCACCCCGGTACCGCACGACGGCACGAAGAAGAAGGGCGGCAGAAGGGGCCGAAGAGTGTAGGGGTATCAGATGAAGATCGACATAGTCGAGATGACGCCTACGAAGGCTCAGCTCGTGATACACGACACGAACCCGACGTTCGTGAACGCGCTCAGGAGGATCATCACGGCCGATGTCCCGAAGATGGCCATCGACAACGTCGAGTTCCACCTCGGGCCCATCATGGACGAGGGCGGGCAGGCCTACGAGAGCATCACGCCCCTGTTCGACGAGATCCTGGCCCACAGGCTCTCCCTGATACCGATACCGACGGACCTGGACACGTTCGTCTTCAGGTCGAAGTGCAGCTGCAACGGCGAGGGCTGTCCCAGCTGCACGATCATGTACTCGCTCAACAAGAAGGGGCCGTGCACCGTCTACTCGGGGGACCTCGAGCCCATAGGCAGCGAGAAGTTCAGGGTCAAGGACGACCTCGTACCGATAGTCAAGCTCGCGCACGACCAGGCTCTGCTGGTGTACGCCACCGCGGAGCTCGGGACCGGGAAGCAGCACGCGAAGTGGCAGGCCGCGCTCGGGGCTGGCTACAGGTACTCTGCGAAGATCACGATCAAGCACGACAAGTGCGACCTGGGTGCGAGCTGCGTCGAGGTCTGCCCCAAGGATGTCTTCGTCAAGGAGGACAAGAAGATAGTGGCGAAGCACCCGGAGAGGTGCAACCTGTGCGGAGCCTGCATGGAGGTCTGCGAGGCCGGCGTCGTCAAGGTCGAGGGTGACCCGTCCACGATGCACTTCAGGTTCGAGACCGACGGCTCGCTCACGGCCAAGGACCTCCTGGTCAGAGGGCTCAAGATGCTCGAGGAGCGCTTCGAGGGCCTCAGGGAACAGATGTCCAAGCTCGAGGAATGAGCCTCACAGGAACTCGTCCAGCTTGGAGTTCTTCACCTTGTCCGACTGGAACAGGGAGTTTATCGCGTTCTCCAGCAGCGCTATCCTCTGCAGTGTGTAGGCGGGCACGCCGTAGGTCGCGCCTATGGCCTTCGCCTTCTCGAGGTACTTGCTGACGCCCGCCTCGTGGACCGTGAGCGTGAGCTTGTTCCCGCAGTAGCAGACCCCCCTGAGCGGTATCCTGCGGTACTTCACGTTGCACTTGGCGCACCTCAGCTGCTGCCCGGTGAACCTCTTGAGGCTGCCCTGGATGTCCGGCAG
Source organism: Thermoplasmatota archaeon (assembly GCA_030836605.1). Lineage (GTDB taxonomy): Archaea > Thermoplasmatota > Thermoplasmata > UBA10834 > UBA10834 > UBA9653. Next base: position 2,380 of record JAUPMC010000084.1, read on the forward strand.
CAGGTGCCTCGTGATGACCCTGTAAGCGACGTCCTGGACATCGACCGCCCGTATCCTCACCCCGAGGGACAGCTGGGCGTCCAGCTTTTCGTCCATGGACTCCAGCGCTGTGTACGCTGAGTTCGCCGGGCCCTCTGATATGTCAGCGACCTCGTGGGTGAACCCCATGCCCTCGTACTGCAGCACCGTCCCAATCCTCCCGCCGACGAGGTCCATCATCGACTCGACCTCCTTCGGGTGGGCGTAGCGCTGGGTCGCCTTGTAGAAGTCCAGGCCGTAGGCCGAGGAGACGTCCATGTTGTGGGCCTCCTTGTCTATCTCGTTCGGGTCGAGCCTTGTGGTGAGCACGAGGGGGGCGTCCATGAGCCCGCCGCGCTTCTCAGGCAGGAAGGACCGGGAGAAGTTCAGGAGGCAGTCCATGAGCATGATGACCGAGTCCTCGTCGCCGTCGCAGTTCCTCCGCTTGGCGGCGTGGAAGAACGGGTGAGCGTACCCCACATGGGCGCTCGTGAAGCCGACGATCCTCGCCAGGACCCCTCCTGACGTGTGCGGGGCCAGGCCGACCACCAGGTGCCCCACCAGGTCCTCCTTCTCGACGACCGTGTAGAAGGGCTCGAGCCCGTAGAAGTCCTGGAGCATGTCGTCGACGAACCGCGTCGTCTTGATGATGTAGTCCACGCACGAGTCGGGTATCACGACGTCCTGCACCTTGAGCTCGAGTAGCTGGTCCGGGTCCACCAGCTCCTTCCCGGCGTGGTCCCTGTCGTATCCGAGCCGCCTCGCCGTGTCGATGTCGATGCCCACCTCGGAGGGCCTGAAGTGCGTGAGCGGCACGTCCGTGGCGTCCACCCTGATCGTGCCGTCCTTGAAGACGAACAGGTCGTACCTGCACCTGATGATGCCCTTCTCGAGCGCCTCGGGTATCTTGTCCTTCGATATCATCCCCTGGACACCCTTGACGTCGCGCACGTGCTTCTCCCCCAGGAAGTCCAAGGCGTTCTCGAACATGTCCGAGAGGGGGAGGGCCTGAAGGCTGGTGACCCCCGTGGACCGCGTGTGGCCCCCGCAGCCGCACCTCGCCATGAAACCCTTGGCCCCGCACGCGGGGCACACACGCTCCCCGAGGTCTATCCTGATCTCCCCGGACTGCGACGCCTGGCTGATGAGCCTCTGGGGGCCGCCCGCATGGCCGACCGGGAACAAGCAGTGAGGTGGCGGTTTCATCCTCCTCTCCCTGGCTTTCTCCGGGCGCGCGACCCTCGCGCCTATCCGGGTCACCGCGCGGGGGCGGACCTCGACGCCGGCTAGCGTGGACACGATGTCAAGGCTCCTCCCGCCCTCCGGGACCTGGGTCTCCGTGGCCTTGAGGCCTTCACCGGAGGGCTCCAGCCCCAGGCACAGGATGAGCTGCTTGACGCACGATTCGATGACGTATGAGCCCTGCTCGACCCTGTGGGGCACCCCGAGGCGCTCCAGCAGCAGCTTCAACACGGGGTCCTCGGGGACTCGCAGCGCGCCATCGTCCGCCTTCGCGCGCGACATCATCTCCCTCAGCTGAAGCAAGTCCGCAGGCGAGAGGTCGTACCAGAACAGGTTGAACTTGGGGTGAAGCGGGACCTTCAGCTCGCGGCTCATCTGGACAGCGCGTTCGAACGTCGGGGACTCCCAGTCCTCCGGGAGGGGGCCGGCCTTCGCCATCAGCTCCTGCAAGTGCCACTCGAGCGAGTAACCAGCTGGCATCAGGAGGTGGTTGTTCTCGGCGAACTCGCCGAACGGGATCAGTATCTCCCCGACATCGATGATCTCCTTCACCTTGCCCTTGACCGCGAGCGCCTCTGGGACGGTGTCCACCTGGACGACGTCCCCGTTGTCGAGGAGCACGATCGGGCCCTCTATCGAGCCGCACGGGGTCATCGCCCCCGCCTTGCCGGGGCGTTCTATCTTGATCTGGGTGCCTATGGCCACGAAATCGTCTAGGACCATCATCGTGGCCGGGTTCAGGGCGAGCGCGGCGAGGCCCGTCGCCCTCGTGCGCCCGTACCTGAGCCTGAGCCCGCCGACCCTGGAAGGATATGACAGGACTGGCCTCCCAGCTATGATGTCCTTCAGGAACTTCGTGCTCGGGGTGATCTCCGAGTTGCCATCCTCGACCCCTTTCTTCTTGAGGTCCAGGAACTCGTCGATGAACTCCCAGCCGTCGATCCCGAGGCGCTTGACGTGCTTCTGCAGTTTCGGCGCCTTCAGACACAGCCCCTCGGCCACTACGAGGCACGCGCCCCCCCTCACCCTGTTCGTGGCGATCCTGGGCAGGTCCCTGAAGCCCTGTATCTCGTCGTCCTCGGTCCCTTCGCCGTCGACGCATATGGGCACGTTCCGGGCGATGATGTCTATCTCCTCGTTCGTGGGGGTGTACTGGAGGTGCTGGCAGGACTTGTAGAGGGGTATCTCCTCCTTCAGCCGGTGCACCTCCCCGGCGCTGGGGATGTACCGGCCTATGCCCAGCTCGCGCCTGACGACGTCCGCTATGAGCACGCTCATGGCCTGGCCCGTGCCCCCGGCGGACCTGATCGGCCCCGCGAAGAACACCGTCAGGTAGTTCGAGCCGTCCTGGTTCTTGTTCACGGACACCCCCGCGATGCCCTCCAGGGGGGCCACGAGTATGCCCTCGGTGAGCACCGCCAAGCCGACCCTGACCGCCCTCTCGATTGCGAACTCCACGCTCTTGGCGGGCATCTTCGCGTACTCCTTGGCGATCAGCAGGGAGACCTCCTCCCTGTTGCGGTCCCTGCTGAGCTCGCGTATCCTGTCCGCGACCCCTTCGACCTCCCACTCGTACAGCAGCTTCTCCACCCTCGCGGCAAGGTCCGAGGCCTGGGGCACCTCGACGTCCAGCGAGGGGTCGAACCCCTTGGAGCGGGCCTTCTTCGCGACCGCGTAGCAGGCGTCTACCTCACGCTGGAGAGACGAGAAGTACTCCTCCATGGACTTGCTACATACAACGCCTGCCGTGACGCGCTCCCCCGTAGATGCCACGCGTCCAGGAGAGCTGGCACGGGCTCATCCAAAGACCGAATGGCTAGGTGCTATCCCGGCGGAGAATCACATCCGTCCACTATAAGCGTTGCTGAGGTGCGTCTGCGCCCGCCGAGCCGTTAACGCCGCATAAACTTAAGACATATGAACATGAATACGAGAATGGGGAGGTGAGGAGACGGCTAGAGTCATGAAGCGCTCCGGGAAGCTAGAGGAGTTCGACGGGAGGAAACTGGAGGAGTCGGTCCGGAAGGCCGGGGCGAGCGACGAGACCGCACGCAGGGTGGCGGAGAGGATCAACCCGCCCGAAGGCACGACCACGGGGGAGCTCAGGAGGATGGTCTCCCACGAGCTCAGGCGCGAGAACGCGGCCCTGTCCGGGGCCTACGCGACCACGAGGAACCTCCGTGCGAGGAGCACGCCGGACCTGAAGGCGGGCGTGGTGCTTCTCAGCGAGGACTTGCTGAGGATGCACGGCCTGACACCAGGACAGCCTGCGTACGTCGTCCACATGGACAAGAGGACTGACGTGCAGGTCAAGTCCGCGGATTCCGCGAAGCCCGCGGAGGTCCTGATGTCCAGGTCCGACCTGGAGAGGCTGGGAGCGGCCGACGGCACCCGCGTGAACGTGAGGTTCAGGGGCTGAGGCGACAGCTCATTCGGCGGAGAGCCCTCGAGCGTCAGAGGACTCTTTATCCATCTTCCGCAGGAGCGCGACGACATCGTCCACTAGTTCCGGGACGCCCTCGCCCGTCTCCGCGGATATCTTCCTGCGCTCCGACTTGCCGGATACGAGGTCGGCCTTGTTCTCCACGACAAATATAGGGATCCCCTTGAACTCGGTCTCTATCTCCTTCAGCAGGTGCTCCTGCTCGGGCATGCGGTACCCGCAGGTCTCGGACGGGTCCATGACGAACACTATCGCGTCTGAGAGATGCCTCAGCGCCAGGACCGCCCTCAGCTCGATGGCGTTCCTGTGCTCGAACGGGCGGTCGAGCAGGCCGGGGGTGTCTATCACCTGGTATCTGTGATACTTCTTCTCGAACATGCCCACGGATATCTCCTGGGTCGTGAACGGGTACACAGCCACGCGCGGCTTCGCCGTTGATATGCGGCCTATGAGCTGGCTCTTGCCCACGTTCGGCGCCCCCGCGATGACGATCGTAGGGTCGTCCGGGGACACGGTGGGGAACTTCCGGATGGTGTTCCTGGCGCGGGCCAGGAAGTCCAGCTCCTTGGACACCTGCTTGACGACCGATGATATCCGGCCGTACGCCCCGCGCCTGGTCTCGTCAATCCAGCCTATCCTCTCAGCGACCGCGATGTCCCTCACGGCCTGCTTGGATATCTTGGCCACCTGTCCCCTGGCCCAGTCTATCGCGCCCAGGGACTTCCTGAGCTTGTCCGTGCCAACGGCCATGTCGATGAGCTCGGAGTAGAACGGGTTGAGCTTGCCTATGCTCGGGAAGGCCTTGACGTACTTGCCCATCGTGGTGACTATCGTGTCGCTCGAGGACTTCAGCTTCGAGATGTTGATCTCCCTGACCGTCTCGAGCCTCGTTATCCCTGAGTGCTCTATCTTGGAGGCGCGCTTGAACGCCTTATCCAGTATCTCGTCCGCGGAGAGCACAGTGGGTATATCGAACATGACATCGCGGTCATGCACCGACCCCATGATAAAGGCTCCCCCCTGGGTCAAATGATAAAACCTATTAGCGCGGTCGGCCTCTTACGAGCGACTAGCATGAGGGCGGTCAAGGCACGCAGGGGCAAGGAACTCGTCTGCAAGGGCTGGAGGCAGGAAGCGATACTCAGGATGCTCCAGAACAACCTCGAGAACGCGGAGAAGCCGGAGGAGCTCATCATATACGGCGGCACGGGGAAGGCCGCGAGGAACTGGGAGTGCTACGACGCGATCGTCGAGACGCTGAAGCGCCTCGAGGACGATGAGACGATGCTGGTCCAGTCTGGGAAGCCCGTCGCGGTCTTCAAGACCATGAAGACCTCGCCGAGGGTCCTGACGGCCAACTCCCACCTGGTGCCTCGCTGGTCCACCTGGGAGGAGTTCTACAAGCTCGAGGCCAAGGGACTGATCATGTACGGTCAGATGACCGCCGGCGGCTGGGCGTACATCGGCACCCAGGGCATCATCCAGGGCACT
>JAUPMC010000085.1 GCA_030836605.1 Thermoplasmatota archaeon
GCGTGTAGATGTACCCTGACTCCTCCAGCGTCAGCGCCGCCAGGTCTAGGTCATACGGGAACAGCTCGCCGGGGCTGAGCACGCAGTGCCACTCGTCGCTGATGGGGGAGATCAGGGTGGACCCTGGCTCGGCGTAGCCCTGGTAGAACGTCTCCGTGATGTATGTCTTGTTCGTCGCCATGGCCAGCGCCAGGCGGAGGTTCGGGTCCAGCCTGGCCGGGTTCAGGCCGGCGTCGTTCATGTTGAACATGACCTCTATCCAGTACTGGTTGACCTTCAGGCCGTCGAATGTGGCTATGTCATACACGTCCCCGGACAGGACGTCGTCCTTCAGAGCGTCATATTGAGCCGTCGGGAGCTCCGCGACATCCAGGAACCCGCCCTCGAGCGCGAGGGCCAAGGCCGTGGCGTCGTCGTAGAACGAGAAGACGATCCTGTCGAACTGTATCTCCTGGCCCTTGTCCTCGGCCCAGTGATAGCTCGGGTTCCGCACAAGGGTCAAGTGATCCCCTTCCACGTACTCGGCATACACGGCACTCGTCGCCATGAACGGGCCGGTACCCACCATCGGCGGGTCGCAGCCGAAGAACGTGCCGTTCCAGACGAACGAAATCTCCCAAGCCTCCATCGAGGATAGCATGTGCTCAGGGACCATGGGGATGTACAGCGCGTCCCCGTAGGCGACCGGGGTCGGCTCCCCGGTCGACCTGTTGTAGTAGTGGATCCTGACAGTGTCTTCATCGACGGCCTCCGCGTAGCTCATGAAGAACGAGTAAGGCTGGTAGGCCCAGACATATTCGTAATTGTCGGCGTTCAGGTTGATGTTCCAGACGACATCGTCGACAGTGAAAGGCTCTCCGTCATGCCACACCGCATTCGCGGTGATGTTGTACTCCCAGACCGACCCGTACGGTTCGCCCGTGAGAACTAGCTCCGGGGCACTCTCTGGCACTATCCACCAGCTCGTAGCCAGGTTCTCCACGGTCTCGAGGTCGCTCCCGACGGAGAACAGAGAGTCGTACACGAGGCTGTAGAAAAACCGCGAGGTGTCGGTCAGGCCCAGGAACGGGTTGAGGCTGTCCACGCTCTCCATAGTCCCGATCCTGAGGACCGACTCTTCCGCTGTGATGGATGCGCTTTCGCCTTGCGACCAGGAGGATGACGCTGGGACGCACATCACTACGGCTAGAACGGCACTTACGAGGACGCAGAGCTGCCCCGACCTGCTTCGACCTGAGAACAACGGACCACCTACCCACGAATGGCTGAGTCCGTTGAGGATTCCGGAGCTATAAAAGACTTATCCAGATGTGCGAGACGAATCGACCGTCCACGGGTAGATGGCCATCCTAGCGGAGCCGCTCCTTCCCGGCAGGTTTCACGGCCGTGACCTTGCTGCTCGCCACGGTCCCCGAAAGGTCCATACGGTCCTTCTTCCCCGAGAAGCTCGTGACCGCCGTCGGCTCGGATGAGCCTCCGATGTACGAGCTCAGCTGCTCGTGGTCGTACACGGCCCTCTCCTCGACCTTCACCTGCTCGAAACCCGCCTTCTTGATCGCGCCCAGGTACTCGCCCTCGAGCACCGCGCCCGAGACGCAGCTGGACCACGCGGCCATGTCTGCCTTGAGCGACTCAGGCAGCTCCTTGAGGAGCACGATGTCGGAGACCGCGAGCCTCCCGCCCGGCCTCAGTATCCTGAAAGCCTCGTCGAACACCTGCTGCTTCTGGGGCGAGAGGTTGATGACGCAGTTGGATATGATGACATCAGCGCAACCGTCTGGGAGCGGGATGTGTTCTATCTCTCCGAGCCTGAACTCGACGTTGTCGAACCCGTTCTCCCGGGCGGTCTTCCTGGCCCGGAGTATCATCTCCGGGGTGGCGTCTATCCCGTACACCTTGCCCTTCGGGCCGACCTTCTTGGACGACAGGAACGCGTCTATGCCCCCGCCGCTCCCGAGGTCCACGACCGTCATGCCCTCCTTCAGGCCGGCTATCGCGGTCGGGTTGCCGCAGCCCGCGCTCACGGACGACGACTCGGACGGAACTACGCCCAGCTCCGAGTCCGAGTAGAGCCCGCAGCCGCACATGGTCGACTTACCGGAGCCGCAACAGGGCTTCTCCTGGAGCGCGAGCTCCTTGTAGTGCTCCCTGACCGCGCGCCTGACCTCGTCCTCGCTCTCAGCCTCTGCCGGCTTCCGGATCTTGCGTGCCATCGACAATCCCGTCCTTCACAAGTACCAGACACTAAGGGGCCTTTATCCCTTTCGCCTGGCGCGCAGGAACATGACCACTAGGACCGCCGCGACGACTCCCACGGCAGCTCCCAGGTACAGGAGCGTGCTGTCGTGGTCCCCGGTCGGTTCGGGCGGCGCTCCGCCGCCATCGGCTGCGTCCACGGTGAAAGTGTAGGAGCCTGACGCGGCGTTGCCAGCGTTGTCATAGACGCGGACGAAGACTGTGTGCGCCCCGTCCACCGAGTAGTACTCGCCCTGCACAACATTCATGAACGGGCAGGGGGTTGCAGTAGGCGTGCCGCCA
>JAUPMC010000086.1 GCA_030836605.1 Thermoplasmatota archaeon
CTCCCGTACGCACCCAGTTCATCTGAAGCCATCACGATAGTCGTCGACATCCCGACGAACATCACCTTGACTCTGTTCTCCGACAGAATCGCTCCCAAGAACTACGTCGTCGGCGAGGGGCGGTTGCTTGCGAACGGCTCAGAGCCCATGCCGGGCAGGGAGGTCGGCCTGCGCATGGACGGCGCGTTCATCCAGTATGTCACGACAAACGCGGACGGCACGTTCGCTTTCACGATCGACACGGAGAACATGACCAAGGGGGCGCACACTCTCAAGGCGTCCTTCGACCTCAGGGAGCAGGTCTGGAGGTACTCGGAGGCGGAGGCAACATTCGTCATACTCACGCCGGGGTACACGGACTATCCGTTCTTCCCGTGGATACCGGGGTGGAACATCGGGTTCTCGGACATACCCTACCTCTTCTTCGGAGAGAACGCATACAACTACTGGATGATGGCCCTGCTCGCGGTCGGCATCCTCGTCAAGGCCTTGCAGGTGAGGAAGGCGAGGAGGAAGGCGCCGGAGGGTGCGGCCGAGGAAAACGAGGCATCCGAGGAGGTCGAGGAGCCCACGGAGACGGAGCCTGAGAAGGCCCCCGACTGGCTCCCTGGGCCGAACGAGAAGGTAGTGTGGCACTACAACAGCCTCGTCTCGTTCCTCAGGAGGAGGCGCAGGGTTGGCATCGAGGACACCATGACCCACTGGGAGGTCGCGGAACTCCTCAGGACCCTTGGATACCCAGAGGGTGCCACCAGGAACGCGACGCTCCTTTTCGAGAAAGCGTTCTACTCGGGAGCGGCGCTGTCAGAAGCCGATGTCATACAGATGGGGTCGTCGGCCCACATCCTGAAGAGAGTGGGGGGTGCTCGCCCTGCGGGCTAGGGTCAAGAGGGGATACATCGTGGCGACCGCAGTCGTCGCCCTGGTCGGGCTCACCATGCTCACCATGACCTCCCCGGTCGTGTCGACGACCGAGGACTTCTCCTTGTTCAACACGGGCTGGAACGGCACCAGCCAGCTGGCGGTCCTCACGTACGAGACGGGCAAGTTCGTCCCGAGCTTCAGGGCCGAGGTCTCGGGGACGGACGTGACCGTCGCGGCCACGGGGCTCGCCGAACTGGACCTGGACTCCGCGACGGACGCGATCGCGGTCATCGGCCCGTCCAAGGACTTCTCGGAGTCCGAGGGGCAGCTGCTCGGGGCATTCCTAAGAGCGGGCGGCACCGTCCTGCTGGCGGACGACTTCGGCTCCGGAAACTCGCTCCTCGAGGCCGTGGGCGCGACCTCCAGGTTCTCCGGGAAGCTCGTGATAGACCTGTCGTTCGAGAAGAAGCCGCAGTTCCCCGTCTGCTACGACATCGTCCCTGACGACATCACCAGGAACGTGTCCCTGCTCCAGCTGAACTACCCCTCGTCGGTCACGCTCGGAGCGGGCGCGACGGGGCTGGCCTTCACAAGCGGGGCTAGCTGGCTGGACCAGAACGGGGACGGGCTGCAGGACTACGGCGAGCCGAGGGGGCCGTTCGCAGTCCTGGCGAGGGAAAATGTCGGCCTCGGGACCGTCGTACTCCTGTCCGACCCCAGCGTGCTCATCAATGGGATGAGGGGGCTCCTGGACAACGCGCCGCTTGCGGACAACCTCATCTCCTACCTGTGCTCCTCCCGCTCGGCCGTGTTCTTCGACGAGAGCCACCGGACCTACTTCGACCCGGTGACCGTCACGACCTCGTTCACGGGCTCGATCTCCAGCCACTGGAAGGGGTTCCTGCTCGTGGCCGGTGTGCTCCTGACACTCTGGCTGGCGACGGACTTCCTGGATAAGGGGTTCGCGTGGGCGGTCGGCGCGTCGAGAAGGTTGTGGTCCAGGCTCGCGCACGCCCTCGGCAGGGACGCGGAGGAGCCGGCAACCGAGGAGGCCGACGTCGACGCCCTGGCGGAGAAGGTCCATCAGACGCACCCCGAGTGGAGCGAGGGGCGCATCAGGCACGTGCTCGCCGAACGGGGCAGGCACGGCAGGTTCCTGGAGAGGACCAGGGACCGCTCAGTCTAGTATGAGCCATATCCTGCGGACGACCACGACGGCGAACAAGAAGAGGCCGGCGTATATGAAGTAGTCGACCCTGTCCTTAAGCTCGCGCCCGAGGAGGCCGTCCGTGAGCTCCCTCGCGACCAGCAGACCTATGAGCTCGAGCGTGTGGAGGTCCTCGACCCCCGCGGAGGGTGAGACCAGTTTGGACGCGACCGTCCAGACCGACACGCCGAGGAATACCTTGTGGGAGAGCAGCATGATGACGACCGGGCTTAGGACGGGAGGCACTCCTCCGTCCCGACCTGAGAGTGTCTCTGGACATTATATTCATGCGCCGGCCGACAGCTTTCATATACAGCAACACTCTTCACAATCGATCCCGTGAGCGATGTGGACGAGGAGGCCGTGGCGGGGGCGGACAAGGGCGCGCCCAGGAGGTTCCACCTCGAGGTCAGGGAGCGCCCCGACGACCTCATCCTGTGCATCGCCCTCGCCCTGGCCCTGGTGGCGCTGGTCTTCCTAGTCCCCGACAGCCTCGCGCGGCAGGTGCTGGGACTGGTGTTCGTCCTCTTCCTGCCCGGGTACGCCGCGACCGCGGCGCTCTTCCCCGAAGACGACCAGATAGACGGCATAGAGAGGGTCGCCCTCAGTTTCGGGCTCAGCATCGCGATTGTCCCGCTCATCGGGCTCGCGCTCAACTTCACCCCGTTCGGGATAAGGCTCGACCCTATACTTGCGTCAGTCTCAGGGTTCATAGTGGCGGCGTCCCTGGTCGGCTGGTACAGGCGCATGAGGCTCCCGGCGGACGAGCGGTTCGCGATCGTCGTCGACGTGAAGATAGACTGGAAGGGGATGCCGCTCGTGGACAAACTCCTCACGGCAGGTATCGCCGTCATGCTCGTCGCGTCGGTCGTCGTGCTCGCGTGGGCAGTCACGACCCCGAGGGTTGGCGAGACCTTCACCCAGCTAGCGATTCTCGGGCCTGACGGGATGGCTTCGGATTACCCTAGGA
>JAUPMC010000087.1 GCA_030836605.1 Thermoplasmatota archaeon
GGCAGGGGCAAGATGAGGAGCAGGAGGTACAGGATGCCGAGGAGCCTCCTGATCGTGCTCTCGTCCGAGTGCGACGGCCAGAGGAGCCTAAGGAACCTCCCCGGCGTGGAGGTCGCGACCCCGGCCAAACTGAACGCGTCGATGCTCGCCCCGGGCGGCGACCCGGGGAGGCTGATGATCGTGTCTGAGAAGGCGCTCGATACCATCGGGGGGTGGGCCAGATGAGGAGACCGATACTGCTGCACCCGTATGTCACTGAGAAGTCGATGAACGCGATGTCCGGGACTCCGTCGCAGGACCTCAAGGACGGCAACAGGCTCGAGTTCGTCGTGAGGAAGGGCGCCACGAAGGCGGAGATCAAGAAGGCGTTCGAAGAGCGCTTCGAGGCGAAGGTCGACCGCGTGAACGTCAGGATCATGAAGGACGGCAAGCACGCGATCATCAAGCTGAAGGAGGGCTACTCCGCCGAGGAGATCGGCATGAGGATAGGCATATTCTGAGGGTGATGGCATGGGCAAGCAACTCATAACGCAGAGGAGGGGGCGCGGCTTCGGAAGGTACAGGTCCCCCAGGCATCTCAGGTTCACGGACGCGAAGCACCCGAAGATGAAGGAGGACGTCCAGGGCACCATACTCGAGTTCAAGCACGAGGCTGGGAGGATCGCCCCCGTGGCGAAGGTCGCGTACGGGAAGGACGAGCACTGGATGATCGCCCCCGACGGCACGTTCGTCGGCCAGAAGGTCACCTTCGGCCGGCGCGGCGAGGTCGCGGCGGGGAACACGATGCCCCTGGGCGACATGCCCGAGGGCACGGTGATATTCAACATCGAGCTGCAGCCGGGGGACGGCGGCAAGCTCGCGAGGACCGCGGGTAACTCCGCGACGGTCGTGAGCCACGGCGCGAAGACGGTCGTGCTGCTCCCGTCCGGGAAGTTCAAGGAGATAGACAACAAGTGCCTCGCGACGGTCGGCATGGTCTCCGGCGGCGGGCACAAGGACAAGCCATTCGCCAAGTCGGGCAAGAAGTTCCACGCGTACCGCGGCAAGGCGAAGGCGTACTTCAAGGTGAAAGGCGTCGCCATGAACCCAGTCAACCACCCGCACGGTGGAGGCGGTCACCCGCACGTGGGTACCCAGTCCAGCGTGGGCAGGAACACCCCGCCCGGCAGGAAGGTCGGCAGGTTGGCGCCGCAGCGCAGAAACAGGAAGGTGTGACGATGGCCGAAGAGAAGAAGAGCGCTCCAGGGAAGCAGCCAGCGGCGGCGACGAAGGCCCCGGCGGGCGGGAAGGCCCCAGCCGGGGGCAAGGCCCCGGCGGGGGACAAGGCGGCGCCCGCGGCGGGCGCGCCGAAGGCAGCGGCGGCCGCGCCAGCGGCAGTGGCGGCGGCCCCGGCGCCAGAGAAGAAGATGAAGCCCTCCGCGAGGCACAGCGGTTCCGCCAAGGCCGCGAGGAGGAAGCTGAGGAAGAAGAAGAGCCAGATCCAGGCCAGGAGGAAGAAGGAGTTCACGTACCGCGGGTACACGATGGAGGAGCTCCTGAAGATGCCCCTGGCTGACATCATAGAGCTGCTGCCCGCGAGGGCCCGGAGGACTTACATCCGCGGGCTGAACGAGGAGCAGCAGGTCTTCGTGGACAAGATCAAGGCCGCGCAAGGGCCGGTGAGGACCCACAGGAGGGAGATCCCCATACTGCCCGAGTTCGTCGGCAAGACGGCCATGGTGTACACGGGCAAGGCGTTCGCCCAGGTGGACATCAAGCCCGAGATGATCGGTCACGCGCTCGGCGAGTTCGCGCTGACGAGGAAGTCGGTCACGCACTCCGGCCTAGGCGTCGGTGCGACCAGGTCGTCGAAGTTCATGCCGCTGAAGTGAGGTGACACGAATGGGATACACGCAGCAGACGGACCCGGAGAAGACCTCGAAGGCCATAGGCAAGGAGATCAGCGTGTCGCCGAAGCACTGCAGGGAGGTCCTGAAGGAGCTCAAGGGCATGAAGGTCGAGGAGGCGAAGGTGTACCTGGAGGGGGTCATCGAGAAGAAGACGCCCGTGCCCTACTCGAGGTACAAGATGTACCTGAACCCGAAGCCGAAGGTCGGCCCGGCGAGGTACCCGGAGAAGGCGGCCAAGGCGATCCTGAAGGTCATAGAGAGCGCCAGGTCGAACGCGGAGTACAAGGGCCTCGACGCGGACAACATGAAGGTGAAGGTGGCCTGCGCGCACAGGGGAAGGATACAGAAGGCGTACATGCCCCGGGCGTTCGGGAGCAGCTCCCCGTGGAACGAGCAGACCACGAGCATAGAGATCATACTAGAGGAGGTAGAGGCGTCCTAGACGCAGCTCGAGGAGGGACTGACTACATGGCAAGCGAGAGAAAGTTCATCGCTGAGAAGGTCCGCAGGGTCCTGCTGAGGGAGTTCGTGCAGGCCAGGGTCACGAGAGCGGGCTTCGGAGGGCTGGACGTTCAGAGGACGCCCATGGGCACGCGGGTCACTCTCATCACCGAGAGGCCGGGCCTCGTCATCGGCCGGAGGGGAGAGGCCATCAAGAGCCTCACCAAGGCGATCGAGGAGGACTTCAAGTTCAACAACCCGCAGATCGAGGTCCAGGAGGTCGAGAACCCGAACCTGAACGCGCAGATCATGGCCGAGAAGCTGGCCAACGCGCTCGAGCGGGGCTGGCACTTCAGACGGGCCGGGCACTCGACCGTGAGGAGGATAATGGAGTCCGGCGCCAAGGGGTGCCAGGTCGTCATATCCGGGAAGCTCACGGGCCAGAGGCACAGGACCGAGAAGTTCAAGGACGGCCACATCAAGTACTGCGGCCAGGCGAAGCTGGACTTCATGCAGAACGGGTTCGCCGTGGCGAAGCTGAAGCCAGGCGTGATAGGCATCACCGTGAGGATCATGGACCCGAACGCGAGGCTCCCTGACGAGATCGACATCATCCCGCCCAAGCCGGTCGAGGCGCCGGTCGCACCCGCGGCCCCAGCCCCGGACGCGAAGGAGGAGGAGAAGAAGGTCGACGAGGCCGTCCAGGAGCTGAGGAAGTCGGCCGAGGGGCCCAAGCCCGAGGAGAAGCCCAAGAAGCGCAAGAAGAAGGAGGGCGACGCCCCGGCCGCGGAGGGCGAGGAGAAGAAGCCCAGGAAGCAGCGCAAGAAGAAGGACGAGGGCGAGGCAGCGCCCGAGGCCGGAAAGGCCCCGGGGCAGCCAGCCCCGACCCCGGAGCCGGCCGTCGAGCCAGCGCCGGAGACGAAGGGGGCCTGAGGGATGGCGCTTCTGAAGACCAAGGACCTGAGGGCGATGAGGCCAGAGGACGTGCGCGCGAAGCTCAAGGAGTTCGGCGACGAGCTCATGCACGAGCGAGGGGTCGCAGCGATGGGCGGCGCGCCCGCGAGCCCCGGGAGGATCAGGGCCCTCAGGACCAACATCGCGAGGATACACACAATCATGCTCGAGCAGGAGCGGGCCGCTAAGGCCGCCCCCGCGAAGGCCAAGGCCGGGAAGGCCGGGCCTGAGAAGAAAGAGAAGAAGAGAGCCGTGAAGAAGGAGGAGAAGAAGTAATGGCCGGTATTTGCTCGGTTTGTGGACTGCCAGAAGAGCTCTGTATGTGTGAGCAGATCGCCAAGGAGCAGCAGCAGATCCGTATCCTTACGGACACGCGGCGCTACGGCAAGGTGATGACCGTGATCACGGGCATGAACTCCAGCGAGATCGACATGGACGACCTCGCGAAGAAGCTCAAGACCCGCTGCGCCGCCGGTGGCACGTACAAGGACGGGAGGATCGAGCTCCAGGGCGACCACAAGAAGAAGGTGAGGGAGGTCCTGGAGGAGCTGGGCTTCTCCGTGGACAGCAGGTAAACCGAGCATGAAGGAAGGAGATTTCCGGAGACGGGAGTTCATAGGGCTCGAAGTGGAGGTGCTGGACTCGACCTGCGCCTCGTTCGTCGGCCTCAAAGGCAAGGTCGTGGACGAGACGAGGAACATGTTCAAGGTCGATGTCGGCGGCTCCGAGAAGACCGTGCCCAAGGACTGCTGCGAGTTCCTCTTCGTGGAGGGGCGCGCGACCCACAAGGTCTCCGGGAAGGACATCAAGTTCAGACCCGAGGACAGGATCAAGAAGGTCAGATGAGAGCGAGGTGAAGGACGATGGCGGACAAGGTCAAGAAAGCGGCGGACAAGAAGGAGAACGACATAGGATTGGACGTCCAGCCGCCTGCGGAGAGCTGCAAGGACGAGAAATGCCCGTGGCATGGCACGCTGCCGGTCAGGGGCACCCAGCTCAGCGGGACCGTGGTCTCTGCGAAGATGCAGGGGACGGTCGTGGTGGAGAGGGAGTACCTGAAGTACCTCCCCAAGTACGAGAGATACGAGAAGAGGACGAGCAAGTACCTCGCGCACGCCCCGCCCTGCATGCAGGCGAAGGCTGGCGACGAGGTCGGCATCATGGAGTGCAGGCCCCTGAGCAAGAGGGTCTCGTTCGTCGTCGTGGAGAACAAGAAGTGAGGTGAGCGAGATGAAGGGACTTCCGGGAAGACAGACGAGGGGAATACCCACGGGCGCAAGGCTGGACTGCATAGACAACACGGGCGCGAAGATAGTCCAGGTCATCGCCGTCCTGAACTACCACGGCGTCAAGAGGAGGTATCCAGCGGCCGCCCTGGGCGATGTCATGATCGTCACGGTCAAGAAGGGCTCGCCAGAGACGAGGAAGCAGATGTTCCGCGCAGTCATCGTGAGGCAGAAGAGGCCCTTCAGGAGGCCCGAGGGCACCATGGTCCAGTTCGAGGACAACGCCGTCGTCATCGTCACGGACACGGGCGAGACGAAGGGCACGGACATCAAGGGGCCCGTCGCGAGGGAGGCCGCCGAGAGGTGGCCCAGGATAGCGGCGACGGCCTCGATGATAGTGTGAGGGTTGACCAGCATGACGACTACTAACAGCACCAAGGCCAGGAAACAGAGGAAGGCGAGGGCCAACGCGCCGCTGCACAAGAAGAGGCGCATGGTCGCGGCGCACCTCGACTCGGCGCTGATGAGGGAGTACAACGTGCGCTCGCTGACGGTCAGGAAGGGCGACACGGTCAAGGTGCTCAGGGGCGGAGAGGGCGTCAAGGGCGTCGAGTCCAAGGTCGCCAAGGTGGACCTGAGCGAGTGCAAGATCATAATAGAGAACGTCACGGTCGCGAAGGCGGACGGCACCCTGAAGCAGAGGGTCGTCGACCCGTCCAATGTCGTGATAACGAAGCTCGAGCTCTCCGACCCGTGGAGGAAGGAGAAGCTCGAAGCCCTGAAGGGGGCCAGAAAGTCATGAAGAAGCACATGAAGAGGATGACGGCGCCGAGGACGTGGACCGTCCCCAGGAAGACCTCGCACTGGGTCTCGAAGGCCAGACCAGGCCCGCACGGCAAGCTCGACAGCGTGCCCGTCGGGACGATCCTGAGGGACCTGCTGAAGGTGTGCGACAACGCCAGGGAGGCGAGGTTCATACTCGGCAAGAGGACAGTGCTCGTCGACGGAAGGGCGGTCACCGACCCGAAGTTCCCGGTGGGGCTCATGGACGTGCTGACCCTGAAGGAGACCAAGGCGAGCTACAGGATGCTCATCGATTACAAGGGCAAGCTGAGGCCGGTCACGATCGACGAGAACGAGAGCGGCTGGAAGCTCGCGAGGGTGGACCATAAGACCACCGTCCGCGGCGGCAAGACCCAGGTGACGCTCCACGACGGGAGGAACATCCTCCTGCCGAAGGACCAGTACGAGACTGGCGACGTGCTCAAGATAGAGGTGCCCTCCCAGAGGGTCCTCAAGGCGTTCAAGCTGGACAAGGGCAGCCTCGCGCTGCTCACCGGCGGCTCGCACCCGGGCACCGTGCAGACGATATCCAGCTACGTCGTCAAGCGCGGCTCCGCGTCGAACATAGTCCTATTCAAGGAAGGGCCGTCCACGGTCAAGGAGAACGTGTTCGTGGTCGGGGACAAGGTCGCCGAGATCAAGCTGTTGGAGGCGAAGATCGCATGAGCCAGGATATGAGGGGCATCAGGCTCGACAAGGCCGTCATCAACATCGGCGTCGGCGACGCGGGCGAGAGGCTCGTGAAGGCGGAGAAGGTCCTCAAGATGGTCACTGGCAGGAAGCCGGTCAGGACCGTCGCGAAGACGACCAACAGGGACCTCGGCATCAGGGAGGGCATGCAGATAGGGTGCAAGGTCACGCTGAGGTCGAAGGAGGCCGAGGAGTTCGTCAAGAAGACCCTGGACATCAGGGAGAACAGGATCCCGGCATGGTCCTTCGACCCCGAGGGCAACTTCTCGTTCGGGGTGCAGGACTACACTGACTACCCGGGCATGAAGTACGACCCCGAGATCGGCATATTCGGGTTCGACGTCTGCGTCTCGATCAGCCGGCCCGGCCGGAGGGTCAAGTCGCGCAAGGTCATGAAGCGCCACATACCGAAGAGGCACAGGGTGACCAAGGCCGAGGGCCAGGAGTTCGCCAAGTCCAAGTTCAACCTGGAGGTGGTCGATTGAAGCCCAAGAAGCAGTTCGGCAGGAAGATAGGCTGCCTAAGGTGCGGCAGGAAGAGGGGCATCGTGCGCAGGTACGGGCTCCACGTGTGCAGGCAGTGCTTCAGGGAGATCGCTCCCCACCTAGGGTTCAGGAAATACTCGTGAGGTGACCACAAATGCAACAGGATACACTCAACGACGCGATGGCCACCATCAAGAACGCGGAGAAGGTCGGGAAGGGCGAGTGCTACATCAGGCCCTCCTCGAAGCTCGTGGGGCGTGTGCTCAAGGTGATGCAGCAGCACGGGTACATCAGCCAGTTCGAGCTCGTCTCCGACGGCAGGAGCGGCATGTTCAAGGTCGTCCTGTCAGGCCAGATAAACGACTGCGGGGTCATCAGGCCCAGGTACTCGGTCAAGAAGTCCGACCTGGAGAGGTACGAGGCGAGGTACCTGCCAGCGCAGGACTTCGGCGTGCTGATACTGACGACCACGAACGGCGTGCTCAGCCACGCGGAAGCGAAGAAGGACGGCGTGGGGGGCAAGCTCCTAGCCTATGTGTACTGAGGTGCCGAGAATGACGACAGAAGGAATTGTCAAGGACGAGGTCGAGGTGCCGGAGAAGGTCCAGGTCACCTTGGAAGGCCCCGTCGTGAAGGTCAAGGGCCCGAAGGGCGAGGTGTCCAGGAGACTGCACGACCCCAGGGTCACCGTGGCCAAGAAGGGCAACAACGTGGTCATCTCGTGCGCCACCCTGAGGGCGAAGGAGAGGGCGCTCGTCGGCACGTACGGCGCTCACCTGAGGAACATGATCGTGGGCGTGACGCGGGGCTTCGAGTACAAGATGAAGATCGTCTACGCGCACTTCCCGATCAAGGCGTCCGTCAAGGGCGACACGTTCCTGGTCGAGAACTTCCTGGGCGAGAAGAGCCCGAGGAAGACGGACATCATAGGGGCGACCAAGGTCACCATCAAGGGCGACCAGGTGCTCCTGACCGGCCCGGACGTGGAGGAGGTCGGCCAGACGGCGGCCAACATCGAGCGCGCCACGAAGATTCGTGGGTTCGACCCGAGGATCTTCCAGGACGGCATATACATCACGGAGAAACCTGGGAGGTGACGTGGCATGGCTGACAAGGACAAGCTCAAGGAGTTCATGGAGCTCAGGGTGTTCAAAGAGGAGTACGTCGCGAAGCTCGAGGCCATAGGCATCGAGGACGTCGACGACCTGGCCGAGGCGCTGGCGGACGAGGAGCGCGTGAAGGAGATCCACGAGCACCTCAAAGGCGTCGGGCCGAAGACGATCGAGCACTGGCGCGAGGACCTCGGCGTCGAGCCGGGGGCCGAGGGCGAGGATGAGGAGGAGGCGGAGCCAGAGGAGGAAGAGGAGGCCGCCCCGAAGACCAAGAAGGTCCGCAAGGCGAAGGCCGAGCCCGAGGAGGAGGCCAAGGACAAGGAGGAGGAGGTCGAGATCGAGGAGGAGGGCGGCTACCAGGTCAAGCTGAAGCCCAAGCTCTCCAAGGAGACCATCGACGCCCTCAAGAAGAGGGCCGAGGTCGACTCCCGGAGGCCGGAGTTCCTCAGGCAGGAGTGGCACACGAGGAAGAGGCTCCAGGGCGCCAAGTGGCGGAGGCCGCGCGGCATGCACTCCAAGATGCGCCAGCACTACGCCTACAGGCGCAACGTCGTCTCGATAGGGTACGGCTCGCCCAAGGAAGCGAGGTACCTGCACCCGTCAGGGTTCAAGGAAGTCATGGTCCACAACGTGAAGGACCTCGCGAGGATCAACCCCGAGACCGAGGCCGCGAGGGTGGCCCACAAGGTCGGGATGAAGAAGAGGCTCGAGATCGAGGCGAAGGCAGAGGAGCTCAAGATCAGGGTGCTCAACAGGAGCGGATGATCATGGATCTCAAGTACCAGAAGAGGGTCGCGGCGGAGCTGCTCAAGTGCGGCGAGACCAGGGTCTGGATAGACCCGAACAAGGCCGAGGACGTCGCCGACGCGATCACGAGGGCCGATGTCCGGACGCTCATAGCGTCGGGGACCATCGCGGCCCACCAGAAGACGGGCGTCTCGAGGGGCCGGGCGAACTACCGCAAGGCCCAGAGGGCCAAGGGGCGCAGGCGCGGCCAGGGCTCGAGGAAGGGCAAGAAGCACGCGAGGAAGCCCTCCAAGGAGACCTGGATGCAGGCCATAAGGCCGATCAGGAGGCGCCTGAAGGAGCTCAGGGAAGAAGGAAAGATCGACACGGGGACCTACAGGAAGTACTACATGCAGGCGAAGGGCGGCGTGTTCAAGAACAAGTCGCACCTCGACTCGCACCTCAGGTCCGAAGGCGTGATCAAGGAGTGATGATGATGGCCACAGGACCAAGATACAAGGTACCGTTCAGGAGGAGGCGCGAGGGGCGCACGGACTACAGGCACAGGGCCGCCCTGCTCAGGAGCGGCATGCCGAGGGCCGTCGTGAGGAAGTCCAACAAGGGCATGACGGTGCAGTTCGTCGAGTACAGGGACGGCGCGGACTTCGTCGTCGCGTCCGCGGTCTCGAAGGAGCTCACGAAGCTCGGCTGGAAGCTGTCTGGCAAGAACACCCCGGGGGCGTACCTCACGGGGCTGCTCGCGGGCACGAGAGCCAAGGAGAAGGGCATCGAGGAGGCCGTGCTGGACATCGGCCTCAGGGAGCCGACCAAGGGCAGCCTGATGTTCGCCGCCCTGAAGGGGCTGCTGGACGCGGGCGTCGTGATACCGCACGGCGACAAAATGCTGCCAGCGGACGACCGGGTCGCGGGGAAGCACCTGCGCGAGGGGACGGCCGCGGCGTTCGAGGACGTCAAGAAGAAGATCGGAGGTGGTGAGTGATGGTCGACTGGACCCCCAGGACGAGGCTGGGAAGGCTCGTCGTGGAGGGAGAGATTACTACCATGAGCGACGCGCTCAGGACCAGGCTGCCGCTGAGGGAGCCCGAGATAGTGGACATACTGCTCCCCGAGCTCGCGGACGAGGTGCTGGACGTGAACATGGTGCAGAGGATGACCGACTCCGGCAGGAGGGTCAGGTTCGCGATCACCGTCGTCGTGGGCAACCTGGACGGGTTCGTGGGCCTCGGCAGGTTCAAGGGGAAGGAGGTCGGGCCCGCCATACGGGCCGCGATCGACGTCGCCAAGCTGAACATGATCGAGGTCAAGAGGGGCTGCGGCTCGTGGGAGTGCGGGTGCGGCACGCCGCACTCGCTGCCGTTCGA
The DNA here is from genome assembly GCA_030836605.1 of Thermoplasmatota archaeon. Classification (GTDB taxonomy): domain Archaea; phylum Thermoplasmatota; class Thermoplasmata; order UBA10834; family UBA10834; genus UBA9653. The sequence continues at coordinate 9,749 of JAUPMC010000087.1, forward strand.
AGTCGTCGGCCGCGCTGGCTCCGTCGTGGTCACGGTCAAGCCGGCCCCGAGGGGCACCGGCCTCGCCGTGGGCAAGATCGCCAAGAGCGTCATCAAGATGGCCGGCGTCGACGACGCGTGGGGCTTCACGAAGGGGCACACGAAGACGACCATCAACTACTCCATCGCGGCGTTCGAGGCTCTCAGGACCTCGTCGCAGGTCAGGGTCACGAACGAGCAGAAGGAGAGGCTGAACATCGTCTCAGGCCCGACGAAGATACAGATCGCGCCCTCGCCATACGTGGTCGAGGAGAAGGCCGAGGACGAGCAACCCCCGGCGGAGCAGAAGGAGGGGAGCTAGATGCCAGCGGTAGCAGTCGTCAGGGTCAGGGGACACGCAAGGGTCAGGCACGACGCCGTCGAGACGATGGAGATGCTCAGGCTCAACAGGCCGAACCACTGCGTGATACTGCCTCAGAACGCGACGACCAAGGGCATGCTCCAGGTGGTCAAGGACTACGTCACCTGGGGAGAGGTCGGGCACGAGACGGTCGCGCGCATGCTGTTCCACAGGGGAGAGATAACGGGCGGGGGCAAGCTCACGGACGCGTACGTCAAGGAGAACTCTGGCCACCAATCGATACTCTCACTCGCCAAGGCCGTCGACAAGGGCGAGGCGAAGCTGACGGACGTCAAGGGGCTGAAGCCAGTCCTCAGGCTCGCGCCGCCGAGGGGCGGCTACAGGGGCGCCAAGATATCCTTCACGGACGGCGGGGCGCTCGGATACCGGGGCGCGGAGATCGACAAGCTCGTCGACCGCATGCTCCCGAAACCGAAGGGGGCGAAGTAGATGGTCAGCAGGACTAGCAAGTTCAGGGGCAGCAGGACCCACGGCCGCGGCAAGAAGGCCGGGAGGGGCGCTGGCTTGAGGGGAGGCCGCGGGAACGCGGGACTCCACAAGCACAAGTGGATAAGCACGGTTAAGTACATGCCGGACCATTTCGGCCACTACGGGTTCAAGAGACCTCAATCCGTGGTCGTCAGCAAGGTCACGATGAACCTCTCGGAGGTCGAGGAGTCGCTCCCCGCGCTCGAGCGGGCTGGCTTCGCGACCAAGAAGGGCGGCAAGTGGTCCGTGGACCTGGCGAGGATGGGCGTCGACAAGTTGCTCGGGTCGGGCAGGATCGGGACGCCGGTCGCGGTCAAGGTCGCGGAAGCCTCGGCGAAGGCCAAGGAGAAGCTCAAGGCCGCCGGCGGGGAACTGATCGGGGACGAGGGAGCCTCGGAGGCGTAGCCGCGTGGCGCGGCGCACGCAGTCCGGGCAGACAGTGAGACCAGGACCTACAAGGAAGGGTGCTGATGGCTGAGGGGAAAGAACAGAAGAGCATGCTCTACAAGCTCAAGCCAGTGACCGACCGGCTTCCGGCAGTCACGAGGCCTGAGGGGCACGTCCATTTCCGGACGAAGATGACCTGGGTCATCCTCATACTCGTGCTCTACTTCGCGATGACCAACGTCGTGATATACGGCTTGGATGTCGAACAGAGGGTCGACCTGTTCGCCCAGTACAGGGCTATCCTGGCGGGCGCTCAGTTCTCGCTCATGCACCTCGGCATCGGACCCATCGTCACTGGGTCCATCATCATGCAGCTCTTCACCGGCGCCAAGATCATCAAGCTCAACCTCAAGAACGACGAGGACAAGGCGATATACCAGGGCACCCAGAAGCTCCTCGTCATCATCATGATAGTCGTGGAGTCGGTGCCGCAGGTGTACGGCTTCATGGAGCCGTCCTCGAAGTTCTCGGACGGCATGAGCTCCCTGTTCGGAGGGGACGGGGAGGCCATAGCGAGGACGCTCATAGTCGTGCAGCTCGTCGCGGGGTCGTACCTGGTGTTCCTCATGGACGAGGTCGTCTCCAAGTGGGGCATAGGCAGCGGCATATCGCTGTTCATCGCGGCGGGCGTCGCCCAGCAGATATTCACGGGCACGCTGAACTGGCATCCTTCGGACCCCACGGCCGCGTTGAGCACGGACAACCCGCCCGCGGGCACGATCCCGAAGACCATCTACATATTCCACCACATGTCGGCGTCCGAGCTGGCCGGCGACGGCTACGAGACGATATTCCTAGCGCAGCCGAACCCCATGGTCGCGCTCATAGGGACGATCGTGATATTCCTGTTCGTCGCGTACACGGAGTCGAGCAGGATCGAGCTGCCCTTGGCCCACGGCGGGGCGAGGGGCGCGAGGGGCAGGTACCCCATCAAGCTCATCTACGCGTCCAACATCCCGGTCATACTGATGGCCGCGCTGCTGGCCAACGTGAGCATGTTCTCGATGCTCTTCTGGAGCCACGAGACATTCATGAACGTCCCGCTGCTGGGCGGGAACTGGATGCTAGGGTACTACGAGTCAGGGTCCACGACCCCGGCCGGAGGCCTGGCGTACTACCTGTCGACTGTGAACGGGTTCGGTGATTGGCTGCTGCCGCTCCTGAGCGACCAGTACCTCACTGCCACGGGGCTCGACAAAACCAGGCTGCAGATCAGCATACACGTCGTCGCCTACGTCACTGTCATGGTACTGGGGTCCATCCTGTTCGCCAAGTTCTGGATAGAGACCACCAACATGGGCCCGGAGGCGGTCGCGTCCCAGATAGAGTCGAGCGGGATGCAGATACCCGGCTTCAGGAGGGACCCGAGGGTGCTCAAGAGGGTGCTCGAGCGGTACATCCCCGTCGTCACGGTCATATCCGGGGCCACGGTGGGGGCGCTCGCGGCGGGCGCCGACCTCATCGGCACTGTGGGCAACGCGTCCGGCACTGGCGTGCTGCTGGCCGTGGGCATCATGATCAACCTGTACGACGCGATCGGGCGTGAGCAGATGATGGAGATGCACCCTGTGCTCAGGGGCTTCTTCGGCGGGGAGTAGGCGATGGCCACCCCGGGACCGGCCGGAGGCAGGGGCGCGGGCGCGCCGAAGGCGGACATCGGCGGCCAGCTCATGCTCATGTTCGGCCTGCTGATAGCGATGTTCGTCCTGTTCAACCAGGACATCAGGCAGGCCCTGGGCACATACGTGGGCTACGGGCTCGAGCCGGTCGTGGGCTTCGGCGGAGACATGCCCATGGTCACCCTGCTCCTCACCGGCCTGGTCATGAGCTTCTTCAGCATCACGGTCAGGCACTTCTTCATAGACTGGGTCGGCCAGGCCAGGAACCAGAGGGCGTTCGCGGCCTTCAACAAGGAGATGAAGGAGGCCAGGACCGGCAACAACACCTACAAGCTCAAGAAGCTCCAGGAGCTCCAGCCGGAGATGATGGCGAAGAACATGAAGTCGACGCAGTCGCAGTTCAAGATCATGCCCATCACCATGATCGTCATCATCCCGATATTCGCGTGGCTGGCGAACTTCGTGTACATCGGCCTCGGGTCCACCGTGTTCTCGGTGCCCTGGGAGCTCAACGCGGACATGGAGAACTCGAACCTGCTGCCCAACTGGGTCCTCCTGTACTCGCTCATGACGCTGCCGTTCGGACAGGTCCTCCAGAGGAGCCTGAAGATATTCACATTCTCGAGGAAGCTCAAGGCCCTCGACTCGGGCGAAGGGGTTAAGGCCGAGGAGAAGGCTCCTTGATTGGGAAGGTCCCGACATGAGGATCGCGGTCTCAGGCCCTCCAGGAAGCGGCAAGACCACCGTCTCCGCGCTCGTCGCGCAGACGCTCGGTTACGAGCTTGTGCTCGTCGGCCAGGTGTTCAGGCAGATGGCGGGGGAGAGGGGCGTCGCGCTCGACATGTTCGGCACCATGGCCGAGGAGGACGAGACCATCGACAAGGAGCTGGACGCGCGGACCGTGGCCATCGCCGAGTCGAAGGAGGACCTGGTCCTCGAGGGGAGGCTCACGGCCGCCCTGCTGAAGAAGAAGGGGATACCGTCCCTGGCCGTGTACGTAGACGCGCCCGAACAGGTCCGCGCCGAGAGGATAGCCAAGCGCGAGGGCGGGGACGTGGCCAAGGTGCTCAGGGACATGAGGGTGAGGGAGCGCTCGGAGAGGAAGAGGTACAAGGCGTACTACGGGATCGACCCCTCGGACTGCACCGCTTACGACCTCTGGCTCGACTCGGGGAGCATGGCCCCGGACGAGCTGGCGGACATCATAGTCAAGGAGGCTCGGAGGAAGCATGACGAAGACGCTGGTCAAAGCTAAGAAGGCGTTCAGGTCGGGCGCCGGGAAGAGCCCAGGGGGGCGCACGACAGAGGAACTCCTCAAGGACGGCGTGGTCGTCATCGACAAGCCGTCGGGCCCGACATCCCACCAGGTGACCACCTGGGCCAAGGACATACTCGGCGCGGACAAGGCGGCCCACGGGGGCACGCTCGACCCGCGCGTGACCGGCGTCCTGCCAGTCGGCTTCGGGACCTCCGTCCGGGCGATGGACGTGCTCCACTACGGCACGAAGGCGTATGTCGGGGTCATGAGGATGCACGGGAACGTGGACCGGAGGCGCCTCGACTCGGTCGTCTCGGAGTTCACGGACGAGATATTCCAGACGCCGCCCATGCGCTCCGCGGTCAAGCGCGAGCAGAGGACCAGGCGGGTGCATCAGCTGAGGGTGCTCGAGGTCTCCGGGAGGGACGTGCTGTTCGATGTCGAGTGCGACGCGGGCACGTACATCAGGAGCCTCGCGGTGGACATGGGAGACGCGCTGGCCGCGGGCGCGCACCTGCAGGACCTCAGGAGGACCAGGGCCGGAGCGCTCACGGAGGCCGACGCCGTCCAGCTCCACGACCTCAAGGACGCCATGGAGGCGCACAGGAAGGGCGACAGCTCGGCCATATCCAAGATGCTGAGGCCCATGGAGGTGCTCATGTCGCAGGTGCCCAAGGTCGAGATAAAGGACTCGACCGTGGACGCGGTCTGCCACGGCGCCAACGTGGCCATGCCCGGGATAGTCACGCTCGACGAGGACATACGCAGGGGCGGCCTCGTCGTGATCATGACGCTTAGCGGGGAGGGCGTCGGCCTCGGCCACGCCCTCATGGACGCGGACGAGATCATGAAGCGCGCGGAGGGGTTCGCGATAGACGTGTCCAGGGTGTTCATGCCGCCGGGGACCTACGCGAAGGGCTGGACCACCTCGGACGAGTGAGTCAGCAGAACTGGTCCATCGTCCCCTGCTTGGCCACGAGAGGCCTGGCGTCCACGCCCAGCTCCTTCCTGACGGACGCCGCGAACGCCTTGTCGAACCCGTGCGTCGTGTACACGATGTCGGGCGAGCACTTCTCCACGAACCGCATCAGCTCGTCGTACCCGCAGTGGTCCGAGAGCGGGAACCCCTCGTCCAGGGACGACGAGTACGAGAAGCTCCTGTCGAGCGCCCAGCCGGAGAACGCCGCGGTCTTCGCGCCCGCCCTCCGCATGCGCTCGACCCTCTCCCTGTCCTTCCCCATCCCCGAGGTGATGTACACCACCGGGCCCTCCTCGCCGCGCTCGTCGAGCTCCTCCGTGCCCAGCCCGTACCCGTGCCTTCCCAGGACCCTGTTGTTCTCAGCGATGGACGGATGCAGCCGCAGGGGCAGGTCCCGGAAGGCGATGGAGAGCTCCTGGGACTTGCCCAGGGGATACGCGAACAGGACCGCGGAGGTCCCGTGGGCCACCAGGTCCTCGAGCCAGTCGCGGGCCGCCCCGAGGACCTCCTCGTGGTCAGGGAAGACGTAGCGCGGCCTGCCGTAAGTGGCCTCGATTATCAGGGAGCCGCACTTGACCGGCTCGGCCGGGCCGACGTGCGCCTTCTTCCGGGTGCAGAAGTCCCCCGTGTAGAGCACGGGCCGGTCCCCGGACACCAGGAACATGTTCGAGCCGGGTATGTGGCCGGCGTCCAGGCACCGCACGCGCGGGTCATCGACCCTCTCGGTCTCCTTCCCCCGACGCACCTTCACGAGGTCCCTCGTGACATCAGAGCACAACACCCCGAGCGTGCGGAAGGACGACGGTATGTGGTCCGAGTGCGCGTGCGAGATCATGTTGAGGTCGCCGGCCACGGTCCTCCTCGGGTCGAACCTGAACCTGCGGCCGTCCATCTCGAGCAGGATGCCGTTGCCTAGACGAATCAAGGGACACGCTCCGGACGGCGCTCGGACCGGCGTCGGGGTATTTGACTATCGTATCCGCTCGAGCGAAAATGCTCCGATCATGAGCGACTTGTTCGTGTGCCTGTAGTCGACCCAGTTCCTCGTCTGCGCGTCGCAGACCCCTTCCACGCTCAGGAGCGTCTTCTGCTTCTCGGTCTTGAAGTGCACCGCCCCGGTCATCTGCGCCTGGATGGAGCCCAGCTGCTGGTCCGTGTGCATGCCCCTCTCGACCGCGTAGACGGCCACCGAATGCGCCTGCCGCACCTTGCTCGAGAGCTCCTGCACGAACTGGACGGTCTTCTTCTCGTCCGCGCTCGTGATGCTCATCGAGAGCGACAGGTACGCCAGCCTGAAGTACTTCCGCCCGCTGGCCAGCACGGTCTTGATGGTCGCGTCCAGGGCCTTCGTGATGCCCGCGAAGTCGTCCGCGGACCTGACCCTCGTCGAGTTCCGCCTCGGGGCGGAGTCCTGGGACAGCCCTGAGGCGTCTATCCAGTGTACGAGGCCCAGCTGCTCGAACTCCATGAACGTTGGCATTATCGGGGCCATGTCCCCGGCGATCTCGTGCGGCGGACGTGATGTCGTGATGATGACCGCGGGCACGCCCTTCTTGAGCCCCTCGGCTATGAGCAGGAGCATCGCGGTCTCCTTCCCGATGAACGGCGGCCCGACGAACAGCACGTTCGACGAGAACGGCATGCCGCCCAGGAGCAGGTCGTCCAGGCGCTCGATCCCGGTCTTCACCTTCTCCTCGGCCACCTCGGTCTCCACATCGGTCTCCATCTCGTCCAGGTCCTTCCTCAGGTGCGCCTGCAGAGCGTGCTCCCGCTGCTCGAGCTCCTTCTCGCGCTGGTAGAGCCTGGACTTCATCTCCTGCTCCTTCTCGCGCAGGTGCCTCTCCCTCAGCTCGATGGCCTTGTACGATGTGTCAGGCTCCGGCTCTGGCTCGTGCCTAATCTTCTCCACCTCGTCCACGGTGTAGAGCGTCTCCCGTTCCATGGACTCCAGCTCCGCCTGCCTCAAGGCGACCTTGGCCTCCTCGGCCTTCAGGTCCTTCTCCTTCTCGAGCAGCATCCTCAGCTTCGAGTTCATCTGGTCCTGCTCGGCCTTGAGCCTCTTCTCGAGCTCCTTGGCGCTCTCCTCGCGCCTGGCGAGGGCGGCCGCCTTGCGCTCGACATCCTGTTCCTTGGTCGTCATGCCGGCCATCTTCGCCCTGGTGGCCTCCGTGAGCGACATGTACTGCTTCTCCCTGTCGCTGACCGCGGACTTCACGCGCTCCGCGTCCGCGAGCTGGTCGTTCAGGCTCGAGAGGGCGTTCTTCAGCTCGGCCTCCTTGCCGGCGAGCGCCTTCTCGCGTGTCAGGACGTCGGCCTCCTTGTCCACGAGCTCGTTCATCTGCTTGTCCGAGCGCTCGATCAGCCTCTGGGCGCGCTCGGAGGCCTTCCTCAGCTCATCCTCCCTCGCCTTCAGGGCTATCTCCTTGCTGTACATGGCCTCCTGCTTCATCAGGAGCTGCTGCTCGAGCGTCTTCACGGTCGTCTTCTCAGCGACGACCTTCCCCAGCTGCTGCTTCGCGGCCAGGAGCTCGATGCCCTTCAGGTCGACCGAGCCCTCCCTGATGCTGACCTGCTTCTCCCTCTCAGAGAGCTCCTTCTGGAGCACCTGGAGCTCCTTGTCCCAGGCGTTGAGCTCGACCTCGGAGGCCTCCAGCTCGGCGGCCTTGTTCGCGGCCTCGCGCTGCTTCGCCTGGGCGTCGAGGATCAGCTTGCTCAGCTCGCCCTCCCTGGAGGCGAACTTCTGCTCCTTCGTGGCCAACACCTTGGACGACTTCTCGAGCTGCTTGCCCTGTATGTCCAGGTCTGCCTGTGTGAGCCTCATCGTGTCGAGCTTCGCCTCGATGTCGGCCTCCTTCTTTGCGAGCCCCTCCTCCTCCCTGCGGGCGTTGTCGACCCGGAGCTCGGCCTCGGCCTCCATCTTCTCGATCTGCCTCTTCGCCTCGTCTATCGAGGCCATCTCCTCGGTCAACCGCTTCTCGTAGGCCTCGAGGTCCGACTCCCTGGAACGCATCGCGTCCTCGCGGTACTCGAGCGCCTCCTTGCGCTTGTCCACTTCCTCCAAGAGCACCTTGAGCTTGCCGTCGCTGGCCTTGAGGACCTCCCTCTCCTGGACGGACGTCGTACTCGATATGATGTGCAGCATCGAGCCGCTCAGCTGCATCGCGACCGCGCTGCCCAGGTACGCCATGGGCAGGATGCTGGCGAGCTCGATGTCAGTGAACTGTACGATGATCGGGAATGTCAGTAGCGCGGGCGGGAACACGGCGCTCGCGATGCTCACGACCTTCCTCCTGCCGTGGCCCTCCCAGGCCATGGCGAGCGATATGAAGGTCAGGCTCATGCCTAGGAGCGACATCGGGTAGAGCCAGTCCGGCCTGCCGAACTCGACGTACCCGCCCTCGTCGAGGGCGATGAGCGTGATGAAGATTGCGGGCACGGCCACCGCGATGAAGCTGACCACGAAGTGCGCGTCGCTCCTGTCCGCGAAGTACGGCTCCCACTTGAAGGCCAGCGCCAGGACCGCCACGGCCAGGCTGGCCGCGAGGGGCACGATCCATTTGAGGACGGTGACATATTCCGGGGCCGTCAGGAGATAGTCCCAGTTCTGGAGTAGGTAGACGAGGACCGCTGTCGCGGCCAGCGCGAGGCCCGACGCGATGCTGAGGCCGTGGGCGAGCCGACCCATCCGGAGCTGCAACATGGCCGCCTTCCTCGACCTGGAGACCTCGGCCGCCTCGATGTCCTCGGGATATGCTACGCGCGAGCTCGAGGGCTTCTTGGGCTTCGAGGGGGGCTTCGACATGCTAGAAGTTTTCGATTTAGCGGACATGCTCTCGGACTCCAAATGAGGCATTCATACCCAGGGCTTTCGAACGCGGATTTGAAGAGCATAGTATGGATACTTAAACATTGGTTCATGGTTCGCGTCCCAGCACAAATTCTCTGGCGCCCCCCTGACGGGGCACGGCACATTAATATCTGATACCGCATTAAAATGTGCGAGGGCCCGATTTCAACCCGAAATTTACCCCCAATCAAAACTGGGAGCTATAATCTTCAAGACCAGACGTAAGGCTGCGTCAAATGGATTTCTTACCGGTGAATAACGAACCAGATGCGGGAGACAGAAGTGGGCGCGCTCCGGGTGAGCATTCCGACCCCGGGGGCGGTCCAATCGCCCTCACTGAGTCTCCTGCGACGGGCGCGAGCCATTTCATCCTACTTGCACTAGAATCGGGCAGATTGCTGGCTATTTGAAGATAGCAGTTGCGAAAGTATCGTGCAAACGCTTAAGAAACCCCCGAGTTCATCATCGCCTCAATCATGGAAGGGCGCGTTAGTATCCCACGCCCGCGGGAATGGGATCGAGTTGGAGAAATCCTCGGACTGTGCCTCCGACATCGGGAGGCTTGCACAATGCCCGCTAGACAAGCTCTATGCGGAGCTCGGAACGAGCATTAGAGGACTCTCTGCGGCTGATGCCGAACAGAAGCTGAAAGACCACGGTTCGAACATACTGCCCGAAGCGAAGAAGACTCCGCTTTCCCGCAAAGTCGTCATTCAGCTCAAGAATCTGTTCAACGTGCTGTTGCTCTTCGCCGCATCCCTGTCATTCATCACTGGAGTGACTTCGCATGACACGAGTTCCATCCACATGGGTTTCGCAATCCTTCTCGTCGTCATTGTGAGCGTTGTCTTCAGCCTGTTCCAAGAGCACCGTGCTGAACGCGCAATCGAAGCACTGCGCAGACTCGTGCCTGAGAACATCAAGGTCGTCCGCGACGGCAAGGTGGCCCAGATCCTCGCATCCGGAATCGTTCCCGGAGACATCATCGCGCTCGAGGACGGGGACAAGGTGCCAGCCGACTCCCGCCTGGTCGTCGCTCATCAGTTCTCGGTAGACAACTCCATCCTGACGGGAGAATCGGAACCACAATCTCGCTCCGAAGCGTGCAACAACCTCCCGGATTGCACGGCCGAGGATATGACCAACCTGATCCTAGCTGGCACAACTATTGCGTCCGGATCTGCCACAGCAGTCGTCCTGAAGACCGGAATCGAGACGCGGTTCGGTCAAGTCATCGGAATCGCACGTGCAATCGAGGAGCCCCTGAGTCCATTGCAGAGGGAGATCAACTACACCGCGAGGCTGAGCTTCATCGCTTCGATCTGCATCGGCGTCCTCTTCCTCATCATCGCACTACAGTTCCTCCACCTGCAATTCTCCGAGAGCCTGCTCTTCATGATCGGGGTGATGGTCTGCCTCGTGCCTGAAGGACTCCAGATGACTCTCACGCTCGCCCTTGCCATCAGCAGCGTCGCGATGTCCAAGCGCAACGTCGTGGTCAAGCGACTCTCAGCTGTCGAGACCCTTGGTTCCACGACGGTCATCTGTACCGACAAGACGGGCACGGTCACCGAGGGCCAGATGACCGTCCGCAAGGTCTGGATGGGCGGCCAGGAATTCGACGTGTCGGGTGAAGGATACGAGCCCGAAGGACGCGTCGCCCTCGACGGCAAAGAACTGAAGGCTTCAGACAGGAGAGACCTGCACGTGCTCTGCAGAGTGGCGGCACTCGACAACAAAGCCACCCTCATCCCACCCCTTGACCGGCGCAAGTTCCGGTGGACCGCAGTTGGGGACTCGACGGATGCGGCACTGCTGGTCCTCGCGGCCAAGGCAGGTATCGACCCCAAGATGGCTCTGAAGGAAGAGCCTCTGATGGGGATGATCCCTTTCGATTCGAACCGCAAGATGATGACGAGCGTGCACCAAAGCCCCGATGGCAAGGTCACAGCATACGTCAAGGGGGCTGGAAACGAAGTCCTTTCACGCTGCGACACTGTGCTCTGGGGGGACCAGATCGTCCCCATGACCGCCGAAATCGCCGGCAGGGTCAGCGCTCAGATTGACGCCTTCGCCCGAGAGGCCTATCGCGTGATCGCACTTGCATTCAGGGAGCTTGATGAGAAACCGGACAAGTGTGAATCCACATCAGTCGAGACCGAGCTGACATTCATCGGACTCACGGCGATTCTGGATCCGCCCAGGCACGATGTCGCCAAGGCCGTGGCCAAGGCGAGGGATGCTGGCATCAGGATCATAATGATGACAGGAGACCACAAGTTCACAGCAGAGGCAATCGCCCGCAAGGTCGGGATTATCACTTCGTCGGACAACCAGGTGATCTCCTGTGAGCGACTCGCAGAAAGAACAGACGAAGAGCTTTCGGAAATCCTCAAGACCACCGAGCTGGTCTTCGCCAGAGTCACACCGGAGCAGAAGCTCAGGATAGTCCAAGTGCTCAAGAGGAGCGGGGAGACCGTCGCCGTGACTGGGGACGGCGTGAACGATGCTCCAGCGCTTATGGAGGCCGACATCGGTGTCGCCATGGGCATTACGGGGACAGACGTGGCCCGCGAATCCGCGGACATGGTCCTTCTCGACGACAGTTTCGCCACCATAGTCGAGGGAGTGGAGATCGGGAGATCGGTCTTCGAGAACCTGAAGAAGTTCGTGGTATACGTCTACGGCCACAACTGGGCGGAGCTGCTGACGTTCATAGTGTTCGTCCTCCTCCACACGCCCCTGCCTCTGGCCGTCATTGGCGTCCTCACAATCGACCTATTGCTGGAGATTCCTCCCTCGCTCTCCCTCACAATGGAATCACCTGAACCGGGGATCATGAATCGACCACCCAGGTCGAGGAGGAGTCGGTTGTTCGACGCGAAGACCC
>JAUPMC010000008.1 GCA_030836605.1 Thermoplasmatota archaeon
GAGTTGACGCACCTGAGCAGGATGTCGAGCCTGCCGGTCGAGCCGCACAGGTCGTCGAGCTTGAAGTCCGCCGATGTGATCGCCCTGTGGCCGAGCACCACGAACCTCCTCACGCTCAGGCCTCCTTCGCCGATATGTCGACGTCCTTGAACTGCTTCATGAGCTGCCTCCTGACCTTCCGGTTGCCCATGAAGCCCTTCATGGCCTTCTTGGACATGTTGTACTGCTTCAGGAGCTCCTTGACGTCCTTTGGCGCCGTCCCGCTGCCCCTCGCTATCCTCATGACCCTGGAGGACTTGACCAGCTTCGGGTCCTCGAGCTCCTCGTCGGTCATGGAGTCCATGATGACCCTGAACCTCTGGAGCTTCTCCTGGGTCGCCTCCATGTCCTGGTCCTTTATCTTGTCAGCGAGCCCGGGGAGCATGGATGTTATCTTCTTGAGCGGGCCCATGCCCTGCAGCATCTCCATCTGATCGTACATGTCCTTGAGCGTGAACCTGCCCGAGAGCATCTTGCGGGCGGCCTCCTCGGCCTTCTCCTCGTCCATGACCTCGCTCGCGCTCTCCATGAGCGACCTGATGTCCCCCATGCCCAACATCCGGCTGATGAACCTGTCAGGGTCGAACCGCTCGAGGTCCTCGAGGTGCTCCCCGACCCCGATATAGCATATCGGGGCGCCGGTCTCGGCGACCGCGCTCAGGGCGCCCCCACCCTTGGCGGTGCCGTCGAGCTTGGTGATGACCACGCCCGTGAGGCCGACCGCGTCATGGAACGCCTTCGCCTGGGGCCCGGCCTGCTGTCCGGTCTGAGCGTCGAGCACCAATATCTTCTGCTCCGCGTCGACCGCCTTCGCGACGTCCTCGATCTCCCTTATGAGTTCGTCTTCGAGCGAGTGCCTGCCCGATGTGTCGAATATGATGACGTCGTAACCCTCGTACTCCTTCATCGCCTTCTTGGCGATCTTGGTCGCGCTCTTCTCCTTCGGGTCCCCGAACACGGGCACGTTGATCTTCTCGCCTATCTGCTTCAGCTGGTCGTAGGCCGCGGGCCTGTGGACGTCCGCGGCGACGAGCCCGACCTTCATGCCCCTCTTGTGGAGGTCCTTCGCGAGCTTGCCGGAGGTGGTCGTCTTGCCCTGGCCGTACAGGCCGACCATGAGTATCCTCTGGGGCTTGGCGGGTATCTCCTTGCCCTTCCCGAGGATCTTGACGAGCTCCTCGTACACGATCCTGATGACGTGCTCCCTCGGGCTCATGCCCGCCGGGGGCTTCTCAGTGAGGGCCCTGGTCTCGAGCTCCTTGGTCATGCTGAGCACGAGCTTGACATTGACATCGGCCTGGAGGAGCGCTCGCTGGACGTCCTTGACGACCTCCTTCACGAGCTTCTGGTCCACGTGCGAGGCGTTCGCTATCTTCTTGATCGCGTCCCTGAGCGCCCCGCCTAACCCTTCCAGCACCATTCAATCGACCTTCGCGCTAACGCCGCCCTGTGGATAAATACGTTGTGCAGTCGTTCCTGGAGTTACAAAAAAAGGGAAGGGAAGGGCTAGCCTTGTCAGAAGGGATGGGATGCACTCTAACAACTAGCCCAAAATTTCCCGAGTGATATATTGGTGGTGCACTATTTAAACTTGTCGAGCGGGGGCTTAAATACCCTGTGCCGGCCCCGCCACCCCTCGGATGCGCTGTCCAGCATGCTCCCCGGGAGCCCCCGTCCTTCATACTGGCGGGCACCCCCTGTTCCGGTGCTGCATCTGCAACTCACATGTACCCGGACTTCTGGAGGACCATGATGTCCTCGGTGCTGAGCTTCTCGCCGGCCTTGAACTTGTCGAAGATCTCCTCGGCCTCCCGCTTCGCGGAGTCGTCGTCCTTCTCCTTCCTCGCCTTGCGGGTCTTGTCCCTGATGCCGGATATGATCTTGTCGAAGTCGTGGACCTGCCTGATGTGCTCTATGTGCTCCCTGTGCTCCTCGTCCGCGGACAGCTTCGCCTCGATGAACTTCTCCTGGGCGTCGTCCGCCTCCTTCCTGAGCCTGTCGGCCTCGTCATAGAGCTTCAGCATGCCGTCGTGCTCCGTCTGGGCCTTCTCGGCGAGCTCGGAGACCTGCCTGTGGAAGGTCTCGGCGTTCTCCTTGGCCTCGTACGCCTCCTTCTCGGCGACCTTGACCTCGGTGAACTGCTCCATCTCCTTCTCCATCGCCTTGATCTTGTTGGAGAGGCTGCTGATCTCCTCGACGAGCGCGCGCTCCTTCTCGGGGGTGAGCACGGATGTCATGTGCCTCTTCTCGAGCGCCCTGAGCTCCACCTTGAACTTCTTGATGGATTGGCCGCTCCTGGGCATCCTCTCGCGCTTGAGGTCGACGACCTTGTCGCTGAGGTCGTTGTATTTTCGGTTCCACTCGTCCCTCTTGGCCTTGACTTCTCTGACCTCGGCGTTGAGCTTGTCCCTCATCTCGCGCCGGCCGTTGGCCTCCTCGACGAGTCTCCTGACTTGAGCGTTCAGCCTGTCCCGTGTGTCGGCCCACTCCCTAGTCTTCTCGTTGAGTTCGTCCCGCTGCCTCTTGTGGCGCTCCGCATCGGAGTTGTGACGGGCCCTCTTCTCCTCGAGTTCAGGAATAAGCTCTGTCTCTGTCATGCACACAACCAACGCCGTCAGAACATGCAATCAGTCTGGACGCAGTCAGGACAATACTAGGTCCCGTTTATATCCTTTTCGGAGCGTGGCTCGGCGTAGTGAGCGGAGGCGCACGCTACTGACTCTCGTCGCTCGGCGGTGATGCGGGCATCTATCGCGACCGCGGCTGGGCGTACGCGCCAGTGCGTGTTATCATGCATGATTACTGGGACGACACCAGTATAAGGCGTTCTTTCCTAGTTCATCCACGAGCCACCACTGGGTTCCCCCGTGAGCTGAGGAGCACGATATGACTGGTCCCAAGGCCAAGCGCGGCGCGCCGAGGCATGCGAAGAGGCAGGCGGATAGGCCAGCGGGAGCCTCGTTCACATGCTACCAGTGCGGGGCGCGGGTAAGTTACGACTCCGACCAGTGCCCCGGGTGCAGATCGTTCTATATCAGGGGCCTGAGGGACGAGGACGTCAACGAGCTCGTCAAGGCGGAGGAACTGTGCGAGGAGCCGGAGGTCGACCTCGTCGACAATCACGGCTCGTCCGTGGTGCACTTCGATGCCGACATGGACATCATGAGCCTGTTGGATGACGGCTGCACGGAGCCAGGGTTCGTCTCCGAGTGCTCACACTGCGGGACCGTCGTGGAGCTCAGCACCAGCAGGTGTCCGATGTGCGGCACGCCCCTGGAGCATGTCAGCGTGGGCCTCGTGGACATGTTCGCGGACATGGAGTTCGACCCCGAGCCGTTCGAAGACGCCGATTGCCCGTATTGCGGGGAGCATGTGACATTGAGGTCCGGGGACTGTCCGTCGTGCGGAGAGCCAGTCGATGTGAGGGACGAGCGCGACCCGATGCTCAAGGTCCGGCCGGTGCTGACGACCAGGGACGTCGTGTTCCTGCACCTGGATATCGAGACCGGCGAGATCGACATACTCAAGAGGAACACCACCCGACACCGGTACGACCAGATGTCCGTGCACCTGGACGCGGCGGATGAGAGCGGCCGCGGCAAGGGCCGGGCCGGCCCCTTGAGGAGCTGATGGAGGTACGATCACATGGATGCTTTCGATAATTTCAGACTGATGCTCGACGAGTCCGCGTCCAGGATATTGGAGCTGACCAAGGAGCGCCCGATGAACGCCAGCGAGCTGAGCGACGCGCTCGGGATACCGATGGCCGCGACCTACCGCAGGATACGGATGCTCAAGGGCGCGGGCATGCTCCGGGAGGAGTACAAAGCCCTCTCCACAGGCGGGAAGTCAGTATCGCTCTACCGGTCGACGGTGGAGTCGGCCGAGGTCGTGCTGACGGACGGCAGGCTCCAGGTCAAGATAAGGGCGAACGGGCAGGATTCGTCGGGCTCGGTCGACCTGAACGAGGAACCCTCGATGCTGCACTGGCTCTCTCCGAAGGACCGTCAGTGAGCCCTCAACCGGCCTTCTCGAGGTTGTCAGCCCTCTTGCCGTAGGTGCGCGACTCGCTCTCGTGGAGCTTGTTCTTCTCGAGGAACTTCGCGGCCCTCGTGCGGTACTTCGCGGCCTTCTCCGTCTGCACAGCCGCTTTTGCCTCGAACTTCCTGGCGATGGCGTCCGCCTTGGCCGCCTTCCTCTCCTGTACGGCCATCTTGTTCCTGAGCGCCTCCGGGCTGAGGTCGCTCTTCCCCTCGGCGGCGCCCCTGAGTTCCATGTCGTACTCCTTCGCCTGGGCCCGGAACTCCTCACCGGACTCGCGCTTCGCGTCGGCCTTCTCCCGGTACGCCACGCCTCTGGACGAGCACTTCTGCCTCTTCGCCTCGTTCGTCTTGTACTTGTGGAAGAACTTCGCGGCTTTGTGGCTGTGCTCGTGCGCCTTCTGCCTCAAGACGGCCACGTCGTGGTAGGCCTCGGCCTGCACCCTGTCCGTCCTGGCGGCCTTGACCTGCTCCTCGTGCTCGTCGTCTGTGAGCTCCTTCTTCTCCTCGCGGCCCTCGGCGGGCTCCTGGACAGGCTTGGCGGGCTCAGGCTTCTTCGCGGGCTGGGATGAGGTGGTCTTGCTCTGTTCGTTCTTGGAGAGAAAGAGGTCGAGGTCGTCTTCCTTCGTCCTCTGAAAATCCTTCTTCTTAGTCCCGCTGTCCTCCGTTGGGCTCATTTACCTCACCTACGCCGTGCGATGACTTCGCGCGCGTCAAATCTCCCTTTTGCATGATAATCCTTTGGACGGCTCTGGGGTCCGGAGAAGGATTCCCCCTCATAAGGGCCAATATATATATCGTCGAAGCCGTACCGCCACCCAGCGGAAGGGATTAGCATGGTAAGAGCGTGCATATTGGTCTGCTGCAAGTTGCTGAAGACGAAGAAGGTCGTCGAAATCGCCAAGAAGCAGCAAGGAGTGATCGACGCGTTCCCCGTCCACGGACGGTGGGATGTGGCGGTCGAGACTGAGGACCTCGACTTGGCGAAGATTGCCAAGATCGGGATGAACATATACGTCGCCGAGGGCGTCGAGATAGTAGAGACCCTGATCGGGTTCCCGGAGGTCTGAGGTGGTACATATGGTCAAGGCTGTCGTTCTTGTGATGTTGGAGCCCAAGACGTACGTCGACGCGAACAAGATAACGAAGATCCAGGGCGTGAAGAGCGGGTACCCGGTCTTCTGCCACTACGACTACGTGGCGTTCCTGGATGTCCCCGGGCTCGAGAAGGTCGGGCAGATCGCGGACAAGATCCAGAAGCTGGGGTTCGTGAGGTACGTCGAGACGCTGATCGAGAGGTAGCCGGTCAGCAACAACCGCTTCGAGCAAACCCTTTCTCGTTTGATTCTTGACTCCCGATTGCACGCGTGCGTTTATCGTATCTCCGTGTCGTTCCCCGCGCGTCCCTGGCCTCGTGTCCATTTCGTTGCCCTTACGAGAACACAATTGCCCCTCTAAGTCGGTTAAGGATTTATACGGGGAGCCTAATCCTGCGCCAGCCAAACGGGAGAGAGTAGGATGGTAGATGTCACGATTGTTATCCCCATAGCGGGATTGGTCGGCCTGGCTTTCGCAGCCTATCTGACCTGGTACGTTTTCAGGAAGGACCTCGGGACGCCCGAGATGCAGGAGATCGGCGAGGCCATCAGGCAAGGCGCCATGGCCTACATGAAGCGACAGTACAGCACCATCATATTGATCAGCATCGTGCTGAGCGTACTGATAGGTGCCTTGATCACGCCGCACATATACGTCGGCCTGTCGTTCCTCGTCGGCGCCCTCGCGTCCGCGCTGTCCGGGTACATCGGGATGTACGTCAGCGTAAGGTCCAACATTCGGACCGCGGCAGCCGCGCGCAGGAGCCTCAACGAGGCCCTCGTGACGAGCTTCAGGGGCGGCGCGGTGTCCGGAATGGGCGTCGTCTCGCTCAGCCTATTGGGCGTCGCGGGCGTGTTCTACATATTCAACACCGGGATGGACTTCACGATCTCGGAGTCGCTCGACGCGGCGATCGGCTTCGCCTTCGGCGCGAGCTTCGCGGCCCTGTTCGCACAGCTGGGCGGCGGGATATACACGAAGGCCGCGGACGTCGGGGCTGACCTCGTCGGCAAGATCGAGGCCGGCATCCCTGAGGACGACCCGAGGAACCCAGCGGTCATCGCGGACCTCGTGGGCGACAACGTGGGCGACTGCGCCGGTCGCGGCGCCGACCTCTTCGAGTCCACCGCCGCCGAGAACATCGGGGCGATGATCCTCGGCGTCGCTGTCTACACCATCGCCCTCACCTCGGGCTGGCCGAACCCGGAAGCCTGGATCTTCTTCCCGCTCATCATCCGCGCCTTCGGCCTCCTGGCGACCATCATCTCCATCTACTTCGTCCGTGGTCGCGAGGACGAGGATCCCATGAACATGCTCAGCCGCGGCTACTGGGTGGTGACCATCCTGTCGGCCGTGGCCCTGGCCTTCGTGACCAGCCAGACCATGAACACCGGCAGCCAGACCGGCACCAACGGCATCGCCCCCTGGATCTTCTTCTTCGC
>JAUPMC010000088.1 GCA_030836605.1 Thermoplasmatota archaeon
ATACTAGGCGCTCCCTTCGACAGGACCACGACCTTCAGGAGCGGCGCAAGGTTCGCCCCGACATCCATCAGGGCGGCGTCCTCGAACTTCGAGAAGGAGCTGTTCGAGCTGGGCGTGACCTTCGACGACATCAAGGTACACGACGCCGGCGACCTCTACGAGGAGGGCACGGTCGACGTTATGGTCTCTGCCATCGAGGAGGAGGCCAGGAAGATCGTCAAGGACGGCAAGTTCCTCGTCACCATGGGCGGAGAGCACTCCGTGTCCCCGCCGCTCGTGAAGGCGCTCGGCAAGGACATCTCCGTCATCACGATAGACGCGCACCTGGACTACAGGGAGGAGTACCAGGGCCTCAAGAACAGCCATGCGTGCGCCCACAAGAGGATAGAGGATGTCGTGGGCAAGGGGAACGTGTTCGCCTTCGGCGTGAGGTCCATATCGGGGGACGAGGACCGCGAGTCCGCCCTGTACGCGGACGCCTTCAGGATCCACGAGGAAGGGTGCGAGAGCGTCTTCGACGAGATGTTGGGCAAGCTCAAGAGGGAACCAGTGTACCTCACCCTCGACATCGACGGGATAGACCCTGCGTACGCCCCGGGGACCGGCACTCCTGAGCCCTTCGGGCTCACGCCCTGGGACGTCCGGCATGTCATCGACCGGCTCGGGGACCGCCTCGTGGGGTTCGATGTGGTCGAGGTCTGCCCGCCCTACGACAACGGCAACACCTCGATAATGGCGGCCAGGATGATACGCGAGGTAATAGCCGTGAAGTGGAAGGCCTCGCACGCGGGGAAGGCCTGAGCGTCAGCCCGCGACGAGCTCCTCGACCCTCTTCTTGTATGACTCCGCGATGTCCTTCGCCTCTTCAGGGGTCCGCGCCTCCGAGAACACCCTGAATATCGGCTCCGTCCCGGACGGTCTGACCAGGACCCAGCTCTTCCCTGAGAATATCTTGACGCCATCGGTCGTGTCGACCCTGTCGCCCTTCGCCGTGGCCGCGAGCGCCCTCATCACATCCTGCTTCCTGTCGTCAGGGCACTTCGTCTTGGTCTTGTACTGGGCGTATGACGGTATCCTGTCGAGGAGGTCCGAGAGCCTCCCGTGCTTGGCGACTATCTCGAGCACCTTGGCGGCTGACATTGCCCCGTCCCTGCAGTACTGGAGCTCCGGGAATATGAGACCCCCGTTCTCCTCCCCGCCGAAGACCGCCCCCGAGTCCATCATCGCGCGCGCGACTATGGGGGAGCCCACCATGGTGTACTCGACGCGCCCCCCCGCGAGCTTCGCGGCGTCCTCGACGCACATGGACGACCCGACGGATGTCACGACGAGCCCTCCTCTCTTCTCGAGGCACGCGTAATGGGCAACGAGCGCGAGGCTCCTGTCGCCGTACATGTACCTCCCCCTGTCGTCCACGAATATGGTCCTGTCCGCGTCCCCGTCGTGGACGAACCCGAGGTCGAACCCGCCGGCCTTGACCAGGTCCACGATGTCCTTCGTGTTGTCCGGGGTGGGCTCGCTGTTGTGCCCGGGGAAGGCGCCGTTCGGGTCCGCGTTGAGCGTGACGTATCTTACCCCCAGCCTTTCGAGGAGTCTCGGGGTCACGAAGGAGGCCGCCCCGTTAGAGCAGTCCACCGCGACCCTCAGCTTGGCCTTCCTGATGGCCGCGGTGTCCAGTCTCGAGACTATGCCGTCTATGTACTCCTCGATGGCGGTGTTGTAAGTCCTGGTCCTCCCGAGGCCCGACCACTCCGCCCTGCGGAAGCTCATGCTGTGGTACAGGGCCTCGATCCTCTCCTCGTTCGACCGGGCCATCTCTGTGCCGTCAGGGTCGATGCACTTGATGCCGTTGAACTCGGGCGGGTTGTGCGAGGCGGTTATCATGACGCCCCCGGCCACCTTGTTCATCTTCACGGCGTATTGGAGCGTAGGAGTGGGCACGAGGCCGCAGTCGAGGACGTCGCAGCCGGATGCCATCAGGCCAGCGGAGCACGCAGACCTGAGCATGTCGTTCGAGGTACGGGCGTCGGTGCCAATCATGACCGTGCCCTTCATGTACGTGCCGATCGCGAGGCCCAGCCTCATGGCGAACTCGCAGTCCATGCCCTGTGTGTTGACGACCCCCCGCACGCCGTTCGTCCCGAACAGCCTCGGCGCCGCCGGGGCCTTCCCTGCCTTCATCGGCTACTGGTATTCCGGTCTCCAATAAAAGATGTTCCGGATTCGACGATATGCGTCTTTCCACCGGAAACGCCGGATGCGCTCGTCCCGCAAGGATTAATACTCAATCAGATTATGACTGGCTGCGGGGGACGCACCTAATGGGATTCAAGGAATGGATCATTCCTCAGGAGAAGCATTTCTTCGCGATGCTGGACCAGCAGGCTGACGTCGTCCTCGAAGGCGCCGTCGCGCTCCTCGACATGACGAAGGACTTCACCAACGTCGCCCAGAAGAGGGACAAGATCAAGGAGATCGAGCACAGGGGGGACGACCTCGTGCACACTATCGCCGAGGAGCTGAACAAGACCTTCGTCACCCCGATAGACCATGACGACATGTCCAAGCTCACATCCCGGCTGGACGATGTCCTGGACTATGTCGAGGCCGCGGCCCACCGCATGTGGGCGTATCAGGTCAAGACGGTGCCTCCTGAGATGGTCAGGCTCGCGGAGTGCGTGCTCAGTTCCACGATCGAGGTCAACCACGCCGTGAAGGACCTCAAGAACTTCAAGCGGAAGAACGAGATACTCCAGCACTGCATCGAGATCAACCGGTGGGAGAACGTCGGGGACGACATCACCCACGAGGCCGTCGCGAACCTCTTCAAGGGGACGGACGTGGTCGAGCTGATCAAGCTCAAGGAGATATACGAGCATCTCGAGATGGCGACGGACAAGTGCGAAGATGTGGCCGATGTCATCAAGGACATATTCATAAAGAACTCCTAGGTGCGGTTGATGGAAGTCCTCGGGTTGCCAGCGCTCGCGGTTGCCACGATTGTACTCACCCTCGGTTTCGAGTTCGTCAACGGCTTCCACGACTCGGCCAACTCCATCGCGACCATCGTGGCCACGAAGGTGCTCACGCCTGTCAAGGCGGTCGCGTGGGCGGCCACGTTCAACTTCCTCGGGATATTCATCTCTGACACCGTGGCCAAGACGATAGGCCGGGGGATAATCGACCAGGACATGCTGTGGGACTACGGCGTGTCCCTCATCTTCTGCGCGGTCGTGGGCGCGATAATCTGGGACCTGATAACCTGGTGGTGGGGCATCCCCACGTCCAGCAGCCACGCCCTCATAGGCGGGCTGATAGGCGCTGGGTGCGCCGTCTGGGGCCTGGAGGCGATCGTGTGGTCCGGCACCCTGAAGACGATCGCGTTCATCGTCATATCCCCCTTGACGGGCATGGTCGCGGGGTTCGTCCTGATGGTCCTCGTGATGCGCCTCGTCAGGCACTATGCCAGGGGCACGGTGAACAAGTGGTTCAGGAAACTGCAGCTCGTGTCATCAGGCTTCTTCTCGATCACCCACGGCACGAACGACGCGCAGAAGGGCATGGGCATCATCATGATGGTCCTTTTCCTCTCGGAGGGGGCCTCGCCGGAGGCCGAGTTCACCGTCTACACCTGGGTGATGATCGCGTGTGGCCTGTCGATCGCCCTCGGGACGTTCTTCGGGGGCTGGAGGATAGTCAAGACCATGGCCTCGAGGATCACCAAGCTCGAGCCGTACCAGGGGTTCTGCGCGGAGACCGGGGGCGCTGGCGTGCTCCTCGTGACCGCGATACTCGGTATCCCGGTCAGCACGACGCACACCATATCCGGGTCCATCATGGGCGTGGGCGCGACGAAGAGGCTGTCAGCGGTCAGATGGGGCCTCGGGCGCAAGATCGTCATCGCTTGGACGGTGACCATACTCGCCTCGGCCACGATATCCGGGCTGCTGTTCCTGGCGTTCGTCCACATGGGCTGGACAGGGTGACGCCCCGCTCACTGCTTCGCCCTGCTGACTATCTCCGAGATTATCTCGGCCCCGTCAGGGACCGAGACCCCCTGGTCGATGATCGAGTCCACGATCCTGCATCTCGTCCCGACCCTCACGTCGTCGTAGAGCACGGATCCCTCCACGCTCGACATCGGCCCAACGACGCACCTCGGGGATATGTATGCGCCAGGGCCTATGACGGCCCCCGCCACGACGGCCTCGTCGCACACCACTGACGGCGGGTGCACCGCCGCCCCTCCCGAGACGGAGTTCCTGGACACTTTCACGCCGTCGCCCATGAGGATGCGGTGCGCGCCTATCACGTTCTCCCTCGTGCCGCAGTCGATCCAGTGCCCATCGAACTGGAACCCGTACATGCCCTTGTCGAGGAGCTTCGGGAACACCTCGCGCTCCATCGAGACGAACCCGTCGCCTATGTATGACAGGACCTCTCGTTCGAGCGCGTACGCGCCCGCGTTTATTAGTTTCGAGAAGGCCTCCTCCCTCTTCGGCTTCTCCTGGAACCGGGTGATCCTCGACTCAGGGTCGAGCTGCGCCACCCCGAAGGGCGACGGGTCCTCGACCGGCCAGAGGGATATGGACGCTATGCCTCCCTTGGCCCTGTGGAACTTGAGGAACGACGCGACATCGAGCGAGGTGATGACGTCGCCGTTGATGACCAGGAACTGCCCGTCGATGTGCTCCTCGACGTTCTTGACGGCGCCCCCGGTGCCGAGCGGCTCCGGCTCGTCCACGAGTGTGATCTTCCTCCCTGGCGGGTGGGACTTGAGGTACTCGTCCATCACGTCCCGCTTGTAGCCTATGGGGATGATGACCTCGTCTACCTCGCTCGGTATGGAGTCGATCACGTGCATGATCAGGGGCTTGCCCATGACCGGCAGGAGGGGCTTGGGTATCCTGTACGTCAGCGGCCTGAGCCTCGTGCCCATGCCCCCGACCAGCAGAACGGCCTTCATCGAGGCCGAGGAACGCCTTAGCCGTATAAAATCATCATGCGTCCCCAGGGCTCCCGCTGGAGCCCGTGAGTCTCAGAAAGGCCCGCTGACGCCTACTTCGGCGTGATGCTGACCACGTTGTTCCCGCGGAGAATGACCGTGCCGAGCCTCTTGACCTGGTCGTTGTTCGTCTCCTCGGTGTCGTCGATGACCATGTTCAGGTAGTCGTCGAACCCGGTGAGCGTGCCCTCGAGGACCCGGCTGTCCTTGAGCAGGAGCGAGACCTTCTTGTTCATCGATTTCTCAAGCAAACTGAGAGGCATGACCATTCGAAATCACTTGAAGTCGTCAATGCGCCCTCCTCTCATAAACCTTTGCGTCTGGGCGGCGCCCGCTGACCGGGCCAGCCCGACGGGTCAGGCTTTCCTGTGGGGGCTCTTCTTGGAGAGCTCCCCCTCGAGCCAGGCCTTGACCTCCGCTCGGGACCGCGCGTCTATGCCGAAAGTCTCGATGAACTTCTTCGTGGTCGTCAGCTCGAAGCTGTTCTTCCTGGCCTTCGTGCGTACCAGCCCCAGGTCCTCGAGCGCCTTCACGTGCTCGTAGACCTTGTTGCCTATCAGGTCGAACAGCTTGCTCTGCAGCACGGGCTGGTAGTACGCTATCAGGGAGGCCGTCTTGAGCACCTCCTTCGGGATCTCCATGGCGGAGAGCTTCCA
Organism: Thermoplasmatota archaeon; assembly: GCA_030836605.1. Lineage (GTDB taxonomy): Archaea > Thermoplasmatota > Thermoplasmata > UBA10834 > UBA10834 > UBA9653. The sequence continues at coordinate 5,662 of JAUPMC010000088.1, forward strand.
CGCGTAGTCCCTGTAGTCCTTCTTGACCTGCAAGGCGTATCTGGGCCCCATCTTCGCGACCTCGATGGCCCTGTCGGAGCCGTTGTACTCCTCCATGAGCTTCTCGAGCGCGGACCTGACGGTCCTCGCGTCCAGCCCGGATATCTGGGACAGCTCCGTGACCGTCACTGGCTTCGCCGCGGAGAAGAGCTCCGCCTCCACGACCCTTTCGCTCTTCACTTGACCACCGGCACGTTCTGAACCTGCACTGTCGCCAGCGCGGACGCGTCCTCGAGCTGCGCTATGTCCCACGGGACCTTGGCCTCTATGAATATCGTCCCGAAGGGTACCTCCTCCTGCCAGACGGATATCTTCCCCATCTTGGCCAGGAAGAGGGCCGCAACGAACACCGTGACCCTGTCCTCCTTGCCGGATGCGTAGAGGTCGCTGATCGCGATGGGGCCGCTGCCGCACCTCTGGAGCCTCTCCCAGACCTCGGCTATGTCGTCCTCGAGGCTGTCCTTGTGGGCCTTGTCGTCGAAGTCCGGCCTCTTGTACTTCTGCATGAACTTGGCGAGCTCCTTGCGGATGTCACTCTCCTTCTTAGCCTCGTCGAAGGCGTCCAGGAGGTCTATGAGCGTGACCGGCCTGTCGGTCTTCCGGCGGACCTTCTCGTCGATGGGCATCTCCTCGGAGTACAGGAGCGCCTCGCCGGCGCCGAGCTCGAACGGGTCGACGAACTGGTCGAAGCCCTCGGGGTCCCAGCCGTCGAACATGACCTCGACGGTCTCGGGCCTCTCGGCCCTTCTCAGGGCCTGCTCGCTCTGGAGGCGGAGTATCTCCCAGGCCATGTAGACGATTTTGCCCGCGATGAGGAGGTTGACCTCCTCGACCTTCCGTATCCTCGCCAGGTAGAGCTTCGAGAACTCGATCAGGTTGATGTCCCACGGGTCGAACCTCTGCTGCACGACGAGCTCGAACACGAGGGCGACGCTCCTCTCGAAGGGGTCCTCCGAGGGCATCAGGGTGCCCTTCTGGATGTCCTCGACGGTCCTCACGTAGGACTCCAGCCTCGCCTCTCGGTCGTCCCTCGGCTCGTCGTCTATGAGCGATCTCTGGAACATCAGGTGGTCCATCACCTGCGCGCAGTCCATCTCGGATGCCATCATGGTCAAGCAGCCTCCTGGGCAGGCGGCGGGTCGTCCTCAGGGGGCATCTCCGCTCCCTCGCCGATGTTCGGCTTGAACACGACATCGGACATACCCTCGCGCTGCATCGTGACACCTATGATGTGGTCGGACTCCTTCAGGGTGACCTTCCTGAGGGATATCTGCAGGAACTGGGCGTTCTTGGAGCCCCTCTTGACGGCCCTCGCGACGTTCTCCGCGTTCACGCCGTCGAGGAACATGTCGACCTCATCCAGGAGGTAGAACGGCGACGGCTCGTGCGCCTGTATCGCGAATATGAACGAGAGCGCCGTCAGGCTCTTCTCGCCGCCGGACAGTGCCTCCATGCGCACGACCTTCTTGTCCCTCGGCCTCGCCTTGATGATGAGGCCGCCGGAGAGCGGGTCCTCCTCGTTCTCGAGGAGCAGCTCCGCGTCGCCACCGTTGGAGAGCTCCGCGAAGGTCCTCTTGAAGTTCTCGTTGATGCCTCCGAATATCCTTGTGAAACCGACCGTCTTCTTGTCGTTGAGCTCGGCGACGAGCTTCGCGAGGTTCGACTTCTGCTTGTCGAGCTGGCTCATCTCATCCTTCATCGCGTCGTGCCTGGCCTTCCGCTCGTCGAACTCGTCGATCGCCTTGAGGTTGACCGCGCCCAGCGACGACACCTTGCGCTCGCAGTCCGCGGCCGTGGCCCTCAGGTCCTCCGCAGACGGGAGCTCCGCCGGCAGCTGGACGGAGCTGTACTGCGCCAGGTCCGCCTCGGCCTCCTGGAGCCTCCGTTCCGACTCGCCTATCTTGGTCGCCAGGCTCAGGACTATGTCGCCGTTGGTCTGTATCTTGCTCATGAGCTTCTCGATGTCGGCCTCGGCCCCGGTCTTCTTCTTGTAGAGTCCGTCGCGCTTGTTCCTCAGGGTGTTGAGCTTGTCGCCCATGTTGCGCTCCATGCTGACGAGCGCCTTGAGCTCGGTGTCCTGCTGGCCGTGCTTGGCGAGGCTCTCCTTGGCCTTCGCCCTCTGCTCGGAGACCTTCGCGGCCGTGCCCTCGACCGCGGCCACGAGCTCGTCCCTGCGCGCGGTGACCAGTTCTATCTGCTTCGTGATCGTCTGCATGTCGGAGCTCAGGCCGGACACCTCGTTCGACAGCTCGAATATCTCGGCTTCGAGCTTCTTGAGCTTCTGTGACAGCTCGTGCGGGGTCGCCTCCAGGAGCTTCTTGTCCGCGGCCTCCTTCTTCTTCCTGATCTTCTTGACCTCGTCATCGAACCTGGCGACGTCCCCTTCGACGTTCTTGATGAGCGCGAGCGAATCGGTGAGCTCGGCGTTCTTCGCCTCGAGCTCTGCCGCGATGGAGGCGACCTTCTGGTCGAACTCCTTCTTCTTGGTCTCCAGCGAGCCTATCTTGGCGCTCTCGCCCGAGTCCTTCGTGTTGGAGTCGCGTATCTGCCCCTCCAGCTCGCCCAGCCTGATCTTGATCTCGCCCAGCTCCGTCTGGGTCTTCTCGGACTGCTCGACCGCGCCCCTGAGCTCCGCGGCCTTCTTCTCGATCCTGCTCTCGGAGGGCGCGCCGAACTTCAGCAGGTTCTTGTCCAGTGTGCCGCCGACCATGGCGCCGCTCGCCTCCGCGAGCTCGCCCTCCAGGGTGACGAGCCTGATGCCGCCCATGTGCTTCCTGGCCTCGGCCAGGTTCTTCACGACGACGGTGTCCCCGAAGACGAACCAGAAGGCGGACCTGTACTCGTCCTTGAACTTGACCAGGTCTATCGCGAACCCGATGGACGAGTTGGCCGCCAATATGGCCTTCCCCCTCGGCCTCCCGTCGAGCATCTTGGTGAGCGGGAGGAAGGTCGCCCTCCCGAGCTTGTTCTTCTTGAGGTGGTCGATGCACCTGGCCGCGACCTCGTCGTCGTCGACCACTATGGACTGCATCCTGTTGCCGGCCGCCACGTTGAGCGCGACCTCGTACTCATCGTCCACGTCCGCGAGCTCGGTGACCGTGCCGTGTATGCCCTTGATGACGCCCTTGTCCCTGAGCTCCAGGAGGTTCGTGGTGGCGGTGTTGTAGCCCCTCTTGACGAGGCTCTCGGCCTCGGCCTCCGCCTTCATCTGGTTGTATTCCCTCGTGAGGCTCTTGACCGCGTTCTCGAGGTCCTGCTCCTGCTGGAGCAGCCTCTTCTCCTTGTTCCTGAGCGCGTAGTACTCGTCCTGGAGCTTCTTCAGGTCCTTCGTGGACGCGGAGGTCTCGCTCTTCAACTCCTTCAGGGACCAGTCGGCGTCCTTGAGCTCGAACTCGTAGGTCTTCCTGGTCTCCTCCAGGTTGGCGATGTCGACCTTCAGCCTCGACTCGCGCTCCGCGAGCCTGTCCATCTCGAGCTTGAGCGCGTGGAGCTTCTCCTCCTTCGTTGTGATCGTGACCCCCAGCTCGAGGGCGCTCTTCTGGATCCCGCTGAGCTCGGAGTCCGACTTGGAGACGACGTCCTGGTGGGACGACAGCTCCGCCCTGCGCTCCTCGAGGACCTTGGACTTCGACCCGTGGGTCGTCTTGATGGGCGCGAGCTTCTCCTCGAGCGCGGCCAGGTCCTTCTGGACGGCCTTCAGGTCCTCTCCCTGGGCCTTCTTGACCTCGGCCAAGGACTCCGCCATCTCCTCGGCGTTGTCCGCGGCGTCCTGCGCCCTCGCGATCTCTATCCTGAGGCTGTCGATCTTCTCCTTGATCTCCCTGGCCTCTTCCCCGCCCCTCTCGGCTATCTCGTTCTCGGCCTCCGTGAGCTCGTCCGAGATGGCCCTCAAGGCGTCGTCCAGGTCCTTCTTCTTCGCCTCGGCCGCCTCCTTCTCCGCGTTGAGCTTCTGGGTCTGCTCCCCGAGCGATGCGATGTCCCTGCCAACCGCGTCCCTGCGCTTGGTCGCCAGGGCCGCCTTGGCGAAGCTGAGCTGGTCGTAGACCTCTTTGTACCTCATCGCGCCCTCGCGGTCCTTCTCCAGCTGCTTCATCTGCTTCTTGACCTCGTCGAGTATGATCGCGAGCCTGCTGATGTTCTCCTCCGCGGCCAGCTTCTCCTTCTCCGCGTTCATGATGTCCGCGTCGAACTTGGTGATTCCAGCGATGTCGTCGAGTATGCGCCTCCTCTCGAGGTTGCTCATCTCGACAATGCGCGTGATGTCGCCCTGCTGCACGAAGTTGTAGCCGTCCGCGCTTATCCTGGCATTGGCCAGGAGGCTGTCGAACTCCCCGAGGGAGGACTTGCGGTCGTTGACGTAGAAGTACGAGTAATAGCCCTCGGCCGAGTCGGAGAGCCTGACGACCCTCGTGAGCTTGACCGTGTCGGAGTCTATGGGTATGAGCCTGTCCTCGTTCGAGAACATCAGGCTGACCTTGCACTCGGACGCAGGCTTCTTCTCCTTCCCGCCGTTGAATATGAGGTCCGTGAGCTTGCCCGCCCTGATGACCCGCGAGCTCTTCGGCCCGAGGACGAACAGGATGGCATCGGCGACGTTGGACTTGCCAGCGCCGTTTGGCCCCGTGATGGACGTGTACCCCTCGAGGAGCGGTATGCGCGTCTTCTTCGCGAACGACTTGAAGTTCTCCAGTTCTATCTCCCTTAGGTGCATCCTGACCGACTCCGATCGGGAAGCGAGAACAGCGTCTGCGCGAAGGCTATAGCAAGCTCTGTTCTCTGCATCCCATCCCGTTGAGTCCGACAGATGTCGGACGGAGAATAAAATGGGTTGGAAGGTATTTAATGATTTCCGCCAGTCGGTCTAACGAGCTCCTACGAGGCTATCGTACGCCTCTAGGAGCTCCCCCTTGCTCTTGGACCAAGACATGTCCGACGCGAAGTGCTCCCTGCCCCGGAGGCCCATCTCGAGGAGGCCCCTCGGGTCCCGCCTCGCCTTGAGGACGGCCTCCCGGAACGCCCCCCGGTCGTAGGCGGTCACGATCCCCGTGCCCTTACGTTCGGTCAGCTCGGCGATGCGCAGGCCTTGAGTGGTCACATAGGGCCTGGCCAGCGCCATGGAGTTGAGTATCTTGCCCGGCGTGCCGACGACGTTGTTCGGGTTGGACGGGTCCATCATGGCGGTGACGATGTCCGAGGCGGCGGTCAGGCGCAACGCCTCGTCCGTGGACACGGACCCCAGGTACCTCACGTGCCCCTTGCCGGACGCCTGCCTGACCTTCTCCTCGAGCGAGCCTTTGCCCGCGACCAGGACTGTCACGCCGTCCTCAGGCGAGAACGCGTCGAGCAACTGCTCGACGAACCTGCCAGGCTCCAGCGAGCCTAGGTAGGATACCACGAACCCGCTCATGCCGTACTCCTCGCGCACGGCCCTCACCTCGGCCTCGCTGAGCGGGGAGGCGTCCGGGCTGGTCATTACCACCCTGGCCCTCTGGCCCCTTCCCTTGGATAGCTCGTCGGCCAGCGTGTCGCTGACCGTGATGACCGCGTCCGCCCTGCGCACGAGGAACGATTCGAGCCTCTGGAGGGGCCCGGACATCGCCCCCACGTCGTCCTTGACCATGGCGGCGTAGAGCTCGTGGGCGTCGTACAGGACCGGCTTGCGCCTGAGCCTGCCTATCCAGAGCCCGGCCGGGAGCGTGTCCAGGTCGTGGCTGTGGACGATATCGAAATCCATGGCCCTCGAGGCCTTGAGGGCCGCGAGCCAGTACCTCGGCAGCCTCGTGAGCATCCTGGACGCGGACCTGAAAGGGCAGGCGGGCCCCACACGGGAAATCCCCACCGCGCCGTCCGCGTCGGCGCCGGGCTCCCCGGTGTCCCTCGACCACGCCAGCACGGTGACCTTGTGCCCCGCGTCCGCCAAGGCCTTCGCCTCGATCCGGACCCTGGGGTCGGGCCTGTACGGGTTGGCCAAGAGCATCAGGGTCGAAGCCATCGCCCTGTGATTCCCACTCAGGGGTAATAAAGCATCTGGGCCCTCAGACCCTGACCGACTTCCCCTCTCTCATGGACCTCTTCGCGGCCTCTATGAGCTCGACCGTCTTTACGCCGATCTCGCCGCTGTTCCTGGTCTCGGTCATCGGGTCGGCTATGGACTTGACGAAGTGGACGAGCTCGTCCCTGATCGTGTTGTTCCTCTCGAGCCCGAGCCTGTAGGTGTACCCGCTCTCGTAGACGGTGACCTCCTGCGCGACGGCGTCTATGAGTGCCGACCGGTTCTCGCCCACGAGCATAATCTGCCTGACCTTCCTTGGCACTAGCCAGCTGATGTTGGCCATGGCGATCATGCCGTCCTTGAACTTCGAGACCACGTACGCGGTCTCCTCGCCCTCCTTACGCCTGAACGGGCCCCCGGCGCACATGACCTCCTCGGGCCACTGGCCGAGCAGGTAGTTCTGTATGTCGAACATGTGCGGCGCGAGGTCGAACAGCACGTCCCTGTCGGGGAAGGCCTTCTCGAGGTTGACCCAGTTCATCTCCATCAGGAAGAGCTTGCCGAAGAACTTCTCCTCCTTGATGAGCCTCCTGACCTCCGCGAGGGCGTTGTTGAACCTGAATATGTGCCCCACCGACAGCATGAGGTTCTTGGACTTCGCCAGCGCGACCAGTTCTCTCCCATCATTGGACGTGAGGGTGATGGGCTTCTCCACGATCACGTGCTTCCCCGCCTCGAGGGCGTCCTTGCACATCGTGAAGTGCATCTGGTTCGGGACGCATATCGCGACGGCGTGGAGTTCCTTGACCGCGAGCAGCTGTCTGTAGTCCTTGTAGCCAGTCTTCACGCCGTACCTCTCGCTCGCGAACGCCAGGTTCTTCTCGTCCAGGTCGGAGACCCCGATGACGGACACGTTCTCGACCTTGGAGAACTCGTCGAGTATCTTCTTTCCCCAGTACCCGATGCCTATGACGCCGACATTGAAGTTAGCCATGCGGTTCACCTCACCCGTAGAATCCCCTGATGCTCTCGACGACGTACTTGACCTGCTCGTCCGTGATGTCCACGAACATGGGGAGCGTCAGGACCTCCTTGCAGAGCCTCTCGGTGATGGGCAGCATGCCCTCCTTGAAGCCGTACATGTCCCTGTAGACCGGCTGCAGGTGTATCGGGATGTCGTAGTGCACGCCCACGCCGACGCCTTTCGACTCGAGGTGCGCCTTGAGCTCGTTCCTCTTCTTGGTCAGGATGGCGTACTGGTGGTACACGGGCTCGAAGTCCTTCGAGGGCTTCGGCGGCAGCCTCAGGTCCCCGACGCCCTTGAGCATCGAGTCGTACTTCGCCGCCACGGCCCTCCTCTTCTCGTTCCACTGCGGGAGCATCTTGAGCTGCTCAATCCCGACAGCGGCGTTGGCCGAGTTCAGCCTCGCCGTGGTGCCTATGAGGTCGTGCTCGTACTGCCCCTTCCTGCCGCAGTGCCTGAGCCTCTTGACCAGGTCCGCCAGCTTCGGGTCGTCCGTGGTGACCATGCCGCCGTCCCCGCCCACGTGCATGTTCTTGGTCGGGTAGAACGAGAAGCAGCCCATGAGCCCGAGGGCCCCCGCCCTCTTGCCCTTGTACTTCGCCCCGTGGGCCTGGCAGGCGTCCTCGACGACGACCGCGCCGTGCTTCGCGGCGGCCTCGTTGATCTCGTCCATCCTGGCAGGGTATCCGTACAGGTGGACCGGTATGATGGCCTTGGTGCCCTTGTCGAGCTTGAGCTTGGCCGGGTCCAGGTTGAAGTCGCCGTAGTCGACGTCAGTGAACACCGGCTCCCCACCGAACGCGACGAACGAGTTCGAGGTCGCGACGAACGACATGGCCGATGTGAGGACCTTGTCCCCGCACTTGACATCGGCCGCCTGCAGGGCCAGCTGCAGGGCCGCGGTCCCGGAGCTCAGCGCGATCGCGTGCTTCGTCCCGCACATCCTGGCGAACGCCTCCTCGAACTTGTTCACGCTCTCGCCGAGCGTGAGCCTCTCGTTCCTGAGGGCGGTCGCGGCCGCCTGTATCATCTCCTCTGTCATTACGGGCTGTGCCTGTGGTACCTTCATCTGCCCTTCCTCCACTTGGTCTTCTTGCCTGTCTTCTTCTTGATCTTGATCCTCTTGGCCGGGC
>JAUPMC010000089.1 GCA_030836605.1 Thermoplasmatota archaeon
AGTTCCAGGACCTCCACCTTGATGCCCGTCTCCTCCTCGGTCTCCCTGACGGCTGCCTCAGAGAGCTTCTCGCCGACCTCGACCAGGCCCCCAGGTATGCTCCACTTGCCTGCCCCGGGGTCGAACGCCCGTCTCACGAGGAGTATCTTGCCGTTCTTGACAGTCACAGTGCCGACTCCGACCAATGGCGCATCCGGGTACTCCCGCCTGGGCCCAGTCATCCCATCACCTGTCATCTCCGGTCCTGCCCCGCCTTCTGCGGACGTATATGAACAACGCGACCGAGACGATCACAGCCGCCATTAAGGCTGCGCCGAAAACGAGGACCCATCCGCTGTCGTCGCCCCCCTCTTCGAGGAGCAGCAGCCCGCCCAGGAGCGCCTCCGTCACGGCCACCACCTGGCCCAGCGAGAGCGTGTCCAGGGTGTCGTAGGACGTGTGGTACATCGGGTTCACGGGGAACATCCCGCTGTCGAGCTCCTCGATGACGAGCATGCTCGGGATGCCCTCGGCCCAGAACGACGCGTGGTCGCTGTAGGTCGCGTCCGGCCTGACGAACAGGTCCATCTCCAGGTCTATGCCGAACACCCCCGCGGCGTCCCGCATGGACTCGGTGAGCGCCTGCTCGTCCGCGTTCACGATCAGGGACACCTTGTTCACTTCCCCGGCCCGGTACCCGATCATGTCGAGGACCGCGGTCCCCGAGTATGTGCGTCCCTGGGCGGTCTCGGCCGCCGCGAAGTACTCGCTCCCTCTGCAGCCCCCGGAGTTGTCGTACCCCATCTCCTCCGCCCCGAACATGACGAACTTCACCGTGCCAGGGAAGTCCGCATCCGCCAGTATCCTCGCCATCTCGAGGACGGCCGCGACCCCGGACGCGTCGTCATCGGCCCCGGGGGCGGTGATGTTCTCAGCGGTCGACAGGTCGTACACGTCCCTGTTCTCGGAGTCGTAATGCGCCCCGAAGAGGTACATCCCAGCGTCTTCGTCGCCGCCCTCTATCGTGCCGATCACGTTCGAGACGGTCGTGTCCCCGACCATGAAATACTGCATCTCGGCCTGGACGCCGATGTCCCCGAAGGCGCCCAGGAGGTACTCCGCGGCCTGCCTGGACGACTCGAGATGGAACTCCCTCGAGCCGAAGGCCTCGAGCGCCCCGATGGTCTCCTCGATCGAGCCCTGGTCGACCGAGGCCACGAGGTCCTCGTCAGATGGAGATGAGTAGCCTGAGCCGACGGTCCACGGCCCCAGCGCGAGGAGGGTTGAGATGGAGAGGGCGACGGCCGCGAGCGCCCACGTCCCGCGTGACCGAACAGCCGAGTGCCTTGACATTTCGCAGACCCGATGGATACCCTGAAGGCCCAACAGTATAAAGCAGATTTCGCCATATTCGCCGCGTGGACCTCGAGGCCGCTTTCAGGCAGGTGGGCAAGCAGCTCTCAGCCGGCAGGGTGTCCGCGGAGTACCACCCCTACGCCGAGCTGAAGCACACATGGAGCCGGAGGCAGAGCTCGGTCTCGTTCCGGATAAGCGACTACATGGACTCCGCGCCCGGGGATGTCACGGACGCGATGGCGTGGTACCTCCTGTGCAAGGCGTTCGGGAAGGCGTGCCCGGACGGGATGGCGGACAGGTACCTGGGGTACGCGCGTTCGAGGGAGATGTGGGGGCCGAAGAAGCCCGTCTACGTGAGCAGGGCGAGGAGCCTCTCGTTCAGGCCGGTAGGGTCCGCCCGCGACCTCGGGACGGTGTTCGACTACGTCAACTCGTGCTACTTCGGCGGGTCCGTGCGCCGCCCGGACCTCGCATGGGCGAGGGAGTCCCCGTCCGTGAGGCTGGGATTCTACTTCGAGCCCTTGGACATACTGGCGGCGAACAGGGCGCTGGACTCGGAGAAGGTGCCGAGGTACGTCCTCGAGTTCGTCGTGTACCACGAGCTGCTCCACGGGGTCCTGGGCGCGAAGGGCCCGCCGACCCGGAGGGTGCATCACACGAAGGAGTTCAGGGAGCTGGAGAGGCGGTTCTCGATGTACGAGGACGCCGAGGCGTGGCTGACCAAGCTCGCCAGGAAGAGGCGCGCGGAGAAGGGTGTCCCCCAGGTGTAACAGTGCGGTTCACGGCATGCCAAAGCACTCTCGCCGCCCTGACCCTCCTGGGGGTTTTTGTCGCACGCCTTGTTGTCCCCTACACATGCGTCGGTGTCGCACCGGTGGTTCATAGAGGGACCCATTTATGGCGCACTGTCGCCTGGAGTCGGAACACTGCATCATGTGGGTCCGCAGCATCTTTGTTTCCAGGCGGATATGAGTTAGCAGGCTCCTGGGATATATCGGTTTCCCCCGGGCGCGAGGCCTCCCTGGGGTACTGGCGCCTGCCCTCTGGCACGTTCCCGGCGCCTGCGCAATCATTTTTATAGCCTTAAGTCATCTATAAACAGCCATGGCGGCGCTCGTAGGGTGCTCGGGGTGGTCGTACGACGATTGGGTCGGCCGCTTCTACCCGGCCGAGCTCTCGAACAGGAAGGGCGATTGGTTCGGCTACTACTCCCGGTACTTCCCCACCGTCGAGATCAACTCCACGTTCTACAGGGTCCCGAACGAGTTCATGGTGAGGTCCTGGATCGAGAAGGGGAAGCAGAGGCTCGGGTTCGAGTTCTCGGTGAAGCTGCCCCAGATCGTCACCCACGACTCCATCCTCAAGGACTCCGCCGAGGCCGCGGCCTCCCAGGCTTCCGGCTTCGAGGATGTGTGCGTCAAGCCCCTCGCAGAGGCGGGGCTGCTCGGGGGGGTCCTCATACAGATGTCCCCGTACTTCAGGCTCGACGGGCGCGCAAGCCTCGGGAAGCTCAGGGCCCTCTTCCAGATGCTGGGGACCGACACCTACGACTACGCGGTCGAGTTCAGGCACAGGTCCTGGCTGAACGAGAAGGGGAACGAGCTCTCCTCGGACGCTGTCGAGGTGCTCCAGGAGTTCAAGGTCGCGAACACGATCGTGGACGGGCCTGGGTTCCCCATCACGCGGTCCCTGACGGCGAAGCACGCCTATGTGCGCTTCCACGGGCGCAACTACGACATCTGGTACAAGGAGGAGCCGGAGGACGACTACAGGATCAACAGATACGACTACCTGTACACGCACGAGCAACTAGGCGAGTGGGAGCCGCGCCTGGCCGAGATCATATCGAACTGCGACAAGGCCAGGGTATACTTCAACAACCACGGGAGAGCCAAGGCGGTCAAGAACGCCTTCCAGATGATGGACACGCTCGGGATACAGCACGAGGAGAGGGACGTGGTCATACAGGACCAGATGACCCTCGGCGGGTTCGAGTGACCCGCTAGACGAGCACGGCCGTGCTGGTCCCGTCCTCGGTCAGCTCGACCCTGACCACGTTGCCCATCAGGTCCTTGATGTCGTCTATGTGCGTTATCAGGAATATCTGCCTGAACTGCGCGGACAGCGCCGTGAGGGCGGTCATGACGCTCCTCTTCCTGTCGGGGTCCAAGGAGCCGAATATCTCGTCCAGTATGAGGAAGTTGATCGGGTTCGCCCCGGTCCGCTCCGCTATGATCCTCGAGATCGCCAGCCTCAGGGCGAGGTTCGCCAGGTCGGACTCGCCGCCCGAGAACCGCTTGAGCGGGTGGAGGGCGCCCTCGTCGTCCACCTGTATGTCGTAGCTGTCGCCGAGCTCGACGCGCGTGTACCTCCCGCCCGTCGTGGCCGCGAACATGTGTGACGTGAGGTCCGCCAGCGTGGGGGCGACCTTCGACATGAGGTGGTCCTTGAACGAGACCATCACCTCCTCGAGGGAGGCGAGGTCGTCCACCTTCCTCCTCGCCGACTCGATGCTCTTCTTGACCCTCTCGATGTCCTCGAGGTCCTTCTCCTTGGCCCGAAGGGCGTTCTTGGCCTCGTCGCACTTCGTGGACTTCGAGTGCGCCTCGTCCTTGGCCTTGTCCCGTATCGCCGTTTTCTCGTCAACGTCCTTTGACATCTTCTCGTGAAGCGCCTTCTTCGGTTCAAGCTCCGCCTTCATGCGCGACAGGGACTCGACCTCCAGTCCCAGGGTCGTCCTGCGCTCCATGACCTCCCCGCGCTCGGCCTCCTTGTGGGCGAGGTCCTTCTCCGCCTCCTTGAGCCTGACGAAGTCGTCGTGCCGGGGCTTGAGCCTGTCCCTCTCGGCCCTGGCCCCGTCGTAAGCCTCCTTCGAGAACTCGATCGCCCCGAGCGATGAGAGCTCCCCCGACTTCTTGGCGGTCCTGGCATCGAGCTGCGTCAGCTGCTGCCTGATGGACTGCGCGGTCGCCTCCGCCTTCTTCCTCTTGTCGGACTCCAGCTCTATCCTCGAGGCCTTCTTCTTGACCGCCTCGTCCTTCCTCTTGAGCGACTCGAGCTCGTTCTGGAGGGCCGCCAAGGCCGTCCCCGCCTCCGACGCCGCGGCCGTCGCCTCGTCGATGTCCTTCTGGAGCTTTGCCGCGAGGAGGTCGTAGGCCTCGTCCAGGCGCCTCTCGCAAGTGGGGCAGACCCCCTCCTTCCCCAGCCTCCGTATCTCCTCGAGCTTGACCCGGTCCTTCGCCGCCGCCTTCTCGCGGTCGGCCTTCCTCGTGCGCTGCTCGCCCTGCTTGTCGGAGATGGCCGCCCTGGCGCTCTCCACCTCTTCCCTTGAGCGCTCGACCGACGACCGCTGCGCCTCCAGGTCCTCCGCGCCCGCGGCGGCCTTGTCCGCCTCCTCGAGGTCCTTCCTGCGGGCGTCCGATGACTCCCTGTCCGCCCTCAGGTCCTCGGCGAGGTGCTTCGCCCTCTCGTCCTTCAGGCGCTCCTTCTCGAGCCTCTCGACACTGGCTGCGGCCTCCGCCCACGCCTTGTCCGCGGCCTCGAGCTCGGGCAGCTGGGCGAGCCTCGCACGCGCGTCGGCGACCTGCTTGTCGAGCTTGATGGTCCTCTGCTCCAGCTCGGCCATCCTCGAGGTCTTCCCCTGGAGCTCCGCCACGGTCGTGCCGTAGGCCTCGGCGTCCTTCTTCAGCGCGTTCCTCCGATCCAGCGCCTCCTGGAACGATTTGGCCGCCGCTGCCTCGGCTACCTTCGCGGCCTCGAGGAGCGCCTCCGCCCCCTCGAACGCCGAGCGCAGCCCGGGCATCTGGGCGCTGATGACGGCCTCGCGGTCCCTGCCCTGTTCGTCCAGGAGCGTGGCCCCGACACCCTTGATGTTCTGCTCAACGTCCCTCTTGTCTTCCCTGATCCTCTTGATGACGTCGTCGATGCCGTCTATCCTGAGCATCCTGAGCACGGCCTTCTTCCTCTCGGCGTCCGTCGAGTTCTGGAGCGCGCTTAGCTCCTTCTGCCTCGCGAACACGGACGTGAAGAACGACTTGTGGTCCATGCCTATGAGCTTCTCGACCTCCCTCTTGACGTCCTTGTCCCCCTCGGCCAGGACCGTGCTCCCTGTCCTGAGGGACGCCTTCATCAGCAGGTTCTTGCCGCCCATCTCCCTCTCGACCCTGTAGTCGGAGCCGCCCAGCTCGAACTCGAGGACCGCCTTCGAGGTCTCGGACGGGCCGGCGCCCGCCCGCTTGATGCTCTCCCTCGAGGTCCTCACGGCCTCCTCGGTGTTGCCGAAGAGGGCCCACGCGACTCCTTCGACCAGGGTCGTCTTCCCGGAGCCGTTGAGCCCGATGATGCCGACTACGCCGTCCGGGAACT